>NYYB01000208.1 GCA_002685755.1 Nitrospinota bacterium | reverse complement strand
CTTAATAAAGGAGTTCAGAAAAAATATTTCACAAGCAATTGGATTAACGGTGAGTGGCACAATCCATATATTTACCGAAATTGAATTTCTTCTTTTTGAAAATAAGCGTGTCGATGGGCTTATTGTTGTAGTTAGGGGTAACAAAATAGTTGATGCAGTTTTAATTGAAGTAAAAAATAAAAACAACGAATTGGATGAAAAACAAATAAGTGATTATGCGGTAATCTCAAGAGCATATGCTATCAAGAAATTATTAACAATTTCCAATCAATTTGTTTCCTTTCCAACACAGTCTCCTATAAGTGCAAAAATACCCAAGAGTGTTTCACTTTATCATTTATCTTGGTCATATATATTGACAATTGCACATATTCTATTGATTGATAATGATGATAATATTTCTGACCGAGATCAAATAGAAATTATGAGAGAAGTTGTAGAATACTTTGAGGCTCAAAAATCTGGGGTTGTAGGGTTTAAACAAATGAAACAGGGTTGGACTGAAGTAGTCCAAAAAATGAATGCTGGTGCGTCATTAAAACTAAATGATAAATCAGTTGATGAGACTGTTTCAAGTTGGCTTGAAGAAGAAAGAGATATGGCATTGATTCTAAGCCGTGAACTTGGTTTACTTGTTCGTTCTGGGGTGGGGGCCGAGAACGCCGCCGCCTGCATCGAGGCCGGGGCGCACGGGGTGGCCGTCATCGGTGCTATCCTCGGTGCGGCGGACCCGGCCCGGGCGGCCGAGGAGGTACGCCGGGCGCTGGGCGCCTGAGATTTTCCGCCCCCTCCGCCGGAGCGTTTTTTTCTCCTGCAGGGGCGCTTCGCACCCCCCCGGAGACTTGAGAAATCCCCCGGAATCCCCAACAATGGGCCTGTTTCTGAAGTTCGCGTTACGCATTATCAATTCATCGCCACACCGGGGGAAAGTCATATGACCGATTCCGCGAAGTTCGACACCTTGCTTGTCGAAAGCCGGGTTTTCAAACCGATCAAGGAGTTTTCAAAGGGCGCCCATATCAAATCCATGGCGGCCTACCGCAAGATGTACAACGAGTCGGTGAGGGCGCCGGCGAAATTCTGGGGCAAGGTGGCGAACGAGTTCCACTGGTTCAAGAAATGGAAAAAAGTGCTCGATTGGAAGGAGCCCCATGCCAAATGGTTTGTCGGCGGCACGACCAACATTTCCTACAACTGCCTGGACCGCCACCTCACCACCTGGCGCAAGAACAAGGCCGCCCTCGTTTGGGAGGGCGAGCCGGGCGACTCGCGCACCCTCACCTACCAGGAGCTCCACCGCGAGGTCTGCAAGTTCGCCAACGCCATGAAAAACGTGGGCATCAAGAAGGGCGACCGCGTGATCATCTACATGCCCCAGACCCCTGAGGCGGCGATAGCGATGCTCGCCTGCGCCCGGATCGGCGCGCCGCACAGCGTCGTCTTCGCCGGCTTCAGCGCCAACTCGCTCAAAGACCGCATCCTGGACACCGAGGCCACCGCCGTACTCACCGCCGACGGTGGCTTCCGGCGCGGAAACATCGTTCCCCTCAAGGCGAGCGCCGACGAAGCCATCGCGGAGTGCCCCTCGGTCAAGAGCGTCATCGTCCTGCGCCGAACGAACAACGAGATCACCATGAAGGAGGGGCGCGACCACTGGTGGCACGTGTTGATGCAGACGGCCTCGGCCGATTGCCCGGCTGCGAAGCTCGGCTCCGAGCATCCTCTCTACATCCTTTACACGAGCGGCACGACCGGAAAGCCCAAGGGCATCGTCCACACGACGGGTGGCTATATGTGCGGCACCTACCTGACGTCGAAATACGTCTTCGACCTCAAGGACGAGGACACCTACTGGTGCACGGCGGACATCGGCTGGGTGACGGGCCACAGCTATATCATCTACGGCCCGATGCTCAACGGGGCCACCTCGGTCATGTACGAGGGCGCGCCGAACCATCCGGGTCCCGGCCGCTTCTGGGAGATCGTCGAGAAGTACAAGATCAATATTTTCTACACCGCGCCGACGGCGATCCGCGCCTTCATGAAGTGGGGCGACGAGCATCCCAACAGTTGCGATCTCTCCTCGCTCAGGCTTCTGGGCACGGTGGGCGAGCCCATCAACCCCGAGGCCTGGATGTGGTACCGCAACGTCATCGGCAAGAAGAAATGCCCCATCGTCGACACCTGGTGGCAGACCGAGACCGGCACAATCATGATCACCCCGCTTCCGGGGGCCACCCCCACCAAGCCGGGCACGGCGACGCTGCCGTTTTTCGGGGTCGTGCCCGACGTGGTGACGCCGGACGGGGAATCCGTCGGCCCAGAGGGCGGCGGGCTGCTCGTCGTGCGGAAGCCCTGGCCCGCGATGTTGCGCACTATCTGGGGCGACGACAAGCGCTACCGCAAGCAGTACTGGAGCGACATCAAGGGTTGCTACTTCACCGGCGACGGCGCGCGAAAGGACAAGGACGGCTACGTCTGGATCATGGGCCGGGTGGACGACGTGATCAACATCGCCGGCCACCGCCTCGGCACGATGGAGGTCGAGAGCGCTCTGGTGGCCCACCCCGATGTGGCCGAGGCCGCCTGCGTGGGCATCCCCCACGAGATCAAGGGCGAGTGCATCGCCGCCTTCGTCACCATGAAGGGTGAAAACAGGAAAAACGTTGCGCTCGAGAAAGAGCTGGGCCAGTGGGTGGTCAAGGAGATCGGCGCCATCGCGCGGCCCGACTACATGCGCTTTTCCGCCGCGCTGCCCAAGACGCGTAGCGGCAAGATCATGCGACGCCTCCTGCGCGACATCGCCTCGGGCTCCGATCAGGTGGGAGACACCACCACGCTCGAGGATGTTTCCGTCCTCCAGAGTCTCCAGCAGTATCAGGACGAATAGGCTTCTATAGAAGCGGCGCGAAAACGCCGAAGTTGTGAAATTGAAGGGGCGGCCCTCCACCGGGGCCGCCCCTTTTTTTATTTCGATCTGTTGGACCGGTTTTGTTTTCTCAGAAAATCCATCAGCGCCGCGGCGATGTTTTTCGCGACGATCTCGTTGCCGCGGGAGGTGAGGTGGATGCCGTCGAAGGCGAGGCCGCGGTCCTTGAGGTCCACCGCCTCTCCTAGGTTGAAATGGGCCAGCCGGGGCTCGCCCCCGAACCGCTGGCGCAGCATTTCCTCCAGCGTCTTTTGCTGGGCGATGTGGTTGTCCGAGATATAGGGCTGGGTGACGACGGCGAGGGCCGCCCCCTTCTCCAGAGCGTAGCGCGCCGCCGCGTGGACCTCGCCGCAATAAAACGCCCACCTTTTTCCGCACCCCTCCTCCCGGCTTTCCGCTTCGATCCGGCCCGAGGCGGTGAGCCTCCCGAGCTGCTTTTCGAGGGACCGGGCGATCTCTCCCCCGAGTTCAAGGGCGGCAGCTTTTGTCCGGTCCAGGATGCCGGGCGAGAAATTGGTCCTTTTCCTTCCCATATTGATATCGTCTATGCTGAGGCCCAGTCTGAGCATCTTCGCCTTGTCGAGCATCATCCCGGGCAGGAGGGGCATGTAGCCCGTCAGCTTGAATACGGGGGAGCGATGCCGGAAGACGGCCAGGTTTTTTCCGGTGAGGTCGTTATAGCCCGTGTAGAAGATTACGGCGTCGTAGCTCAGATAGGCGTAGTCCTTGAGGGTGTGGACGAACGAATGCGCGCCCTCGTTGTTCCAGGCGAGGTTGACGACGCTGTAGAATTCGGGGCCACCCTTCCGGGGTTTTTCATTGAGCATCCGCTCGAGGTGGGCGGGGAACGATTGGCCCACCGGCGCTCCGTAGCCCAGCGCCGTACTCCCCCCGAGGACGGCGATGCGAAACTCGCCCCGCTTTTTCGGCCCGGCCACCGGTCCCCGGTACCCCCAGATGTTGTACATCCCTTTTTTTTGAAGTTTCTGGTGGACATACCAGTCCCCGGCGGCGAACGTGGCGATTAAGGCCCCGGCGGAAATAAAAAAAACCGCGGCGGCGAAGGCCGCATACTTCTTTTTACTCATTCGCCTGCGCGGGCTTTTAAGCTCAAAATTCCTGTAATCGTCCATGACTCTAATATAGTCGAAAGCGGGCTCTTTAGCTCTCACGTTCCGCCCGGGGGATTTTTCCCGGCGCGATCCGGGCGAGGGGGCTTGCGGGGAGACTAATAAATGATTATTTTTTCTTTTTTGTTCTTTTCGTCTCATTTCCAGGTCTTGGATCTCTAGACCTTGGTTCTAAGGGAGGTTTTTTTTATGTCCGGCATGGAACTCGGCTTCATGGTGCCCCATCCGTGGATCATGGTCGCGGGGGAGATAGAGGAAGGCCACCACCAAAAAACCACCTCGGCCTACCGTCTGGTGAAGGATGTGATCGCGGATTTTGCGCCCGACGTCATGGTCGTGGCCTCGCCTCACTGGCCGTTGCTCTCGATACTCCGGGTGGGCGGGGCGCCTCGCTACACCGGGACCCTTGATGAATTTCTCCCCCATATTCACGCGGCGCTGCCCCCCGAGCACCGCCGGGACCTGCCCCCGGTGCCCTACGACTTTTCCGGCGACGCCGAACTCGCCGAGCGCATCTCGGAGGCGGGAAAGGAGGCGGGCCTGGACGTTCAGTTCGAGGCGACCCCCGAGTCCCTCGATCACGGCTCCATCGTGCCGATCATGTATCTCGACCCCGACGGGCGAATCCCGGTGATCCTTCTATCGAACGAGGAAGGCTCCCCCGAGCGGAGCCGGAGGTGGGGTGAGATCGTCGGCCGGGAGATTACCCGGAGCGGCCGCCGCGCGGTATTCATCGCCAGCGGAACCCTCTCCCACCGGTTCGTATTCGATAGCCCGGACGCGCTCTGGCCCGAGGGCGAGGTGTGGGACCGCAAGTTTATGAAAATTCTCACCGATGGAGATCTCTCGGAAATTTTCCGGCTGCCGGACGGGGAAATTGCCGAGGGCGAACTCGAGGCGGGCGGGCTCCACGGGCTTTACATGCTTTTCGGCGCGATGAGGGGCGATCTCTCGGCCTCGGTCCTCAGCTACGATGGCATCGTCGGCGTCGGCTCGCCCGTCGTGCGGTTCGATCAAAAAGTCCCGGCTGTGTGATCGGAAAAGATAGTCTGAGGGGCCGGGAATTTATTTTCCGCAGCCCTCTCCACGAGGGGGCGCCTTGAAAATTTCGGCCGAGGCGAGGACATCGATATCCGAGGCGCCGCCGGCGATGAGAACGCGCCCGCCGGGGAGCGGCGTCGCCGTGTGGAGCCGCCGCTCGTAGCGCATCGATGACCCCAGCGGCCGGAAGCACCTCCCTTCGGGATCGAAAATCTCTCCTCCCGCGAGCGACTTTTCGCCTCCCCAGCCCCCGAGAAGGAGCACCCGCCCGTCCGGCAGCAGGGTGGCGGTGTGCTGTTGCCGCGCGGCGGAGAATTTTTCCTTGATCAACTCAAAAGAAGAAGAGACCGGGTCGTAGAGTTCGGCCGTGGCGAGAGGTCCGGCGGGGCCGAGTCCCCCCGCGATCAAGACCTTCCCGCCCTGGAGAAGGGTCGCGGTGTGGCGGCTCCTAGGGGTGGAGAGGGCTTTGCGCGCCAGCCCTGTCCGGCGGCTCGCCGCGTCATAAATTTCAGCGTAGCGCGCCCCTTTGCCCCGCCCGCCCCCGGCGATGAGGACCGAACCGTCCGGCAAGAGGGTTGCGGTGTGCTGCTGGCGGGCGATGAACATGGGCCGGGCCGCGGGGGCGAAGGATTTCTCGTGCGGCGAGAAAATCTCCATCCCCCGGATAGCGCGCTTCCCGTCGTTTCCGCCGGTAACGAGGTAGCTTCCGTCCTTGAGAGCGGTCAGGGTGTGATCGAAGCGGGCGGCGTTCATATCGGCGCGGGCGAACGCGCCCCCCGAGGGCGGGAGGATCGCCGCCTCGCGGAGCGCGATGTTGCCGTGGGTCCATCCGCCGGTGAGGAGGACGCCGCCCCCCGGGAGGCGGGCGGCGCGGTGCCAGCCCCTCGGGCGAAGGCCCGGCGTGGGCAGCGCCATGAAGCGCCCCTCGGCGGCCCCGTAGAACTCGGCCGAGCCGAGGGGGTCGGTTTTCGTTAGGCCCGCCGCGATGAATATGCGGCCCGCGTCGAGAAGGGTGGCGGTGTGCCCGTGACGCGGGGCCGTCATCGTGCCGGTGCCGGAGAAATCATCTCCACCCGAGCAGCCGGCGGCGAGGATCGACAGGCAGAGCGCGAGCGCCCCGTTTCTCACAATGCCTCTTTTTCGCCCGGTCATCCGTCCGTTTATTCGACGGCCTCGCCCGGCCCGCCCGCCTTTTCCAGCCGTCTTTCGAATTCGCCTCTGATTTCGGGGGCAAGGTGGGGGATGCGGAGCGCCCTCCGCGTCGTTTCGAGGTCGCCCGCGCCGTAGTTCCTGAGACGGGCCATCTCGCGGACGGTGATCCCCTCGGGGTCCGCTTCGAGGCGCTCGATGGAGTCGCCCGCGCCGATCTCCCCTTCCTCAATGACGCGAAAGTAGATTCCGAGAAGGCAGCTCTCCAAGAACCGACGGACGAAAGCTTCGTCCTCCATCCGGAGGCCGAGCTTGTAGCAAGGATTTCGGGGCTGGCTCACCTCGGCCACCGCCCCTCCGATCCGGAAGATGTCGCCGACGCACACCGCGTCGTCGTCCATCCCCTCGGTGGTGAGGTTCTCGCCGAACTGGCCGTGGGAAAAGTCATCCCGGACCAGCTCTTTTTGCCAGTGCGCGTAGTTTCGTACATCGTAGGCGTAGGCTGCCTTGTATTCGCCGCCGTGGTTTTTCAGGTCCGCCTGCCCGTCGCCCTCGATGTTGAGCTTTCGCATCATGACGCGGCCGCCGACCGGTTTCTTGAAGATGCCGGTCCGGACGGGCCGGAATTTGTGGAAAACGACGCGCGGCCCTGAGACGTTGACGGAGAGGAGCTTCATCGCGGAGTAAATTTTTCGGCCTTGCCGGCGGCGCGGCGGGAGGTTTTTTTCGCGCTCTCCCTCCGCTTTCCGGCCTCGAGCATCTCCCCGGCGTGCCGGAGAGCCGCCGCTGTCACCTCGAGGCCCGCGCCCATGCGCGCGATCTCTTCGATGCGGGCGCCGTCTTCGACTGGCTCGATGGCGGTGGCGGTGCGCCCGGCGTCGGTTCGTTTTTCGATGCGGAAATGGCGGTCGCCCAGGCAGGCGACCTGGGGCAGGTGGGTGATGACGAGGACCTGATGATTTTCAGAGACCTCCTGGAGCTTGCGTCCGACGACCTCGGCCACCCCGCCGCCGATTCCCGCGTCCACCTCGTCGAAAATCAGGGTGGGGATCATGTCCCCGCGCCGGAGGACACTCTCGAGGGCGAGCATGAGCCGCGAGAGCTCCCCGCCCGAGGCGATGCGGGCGAGCGGGCGCGGCGGCTCGCCCGGATTGGGCGAAAAATGAAATTCGCAGGTGTCGATGCCGTCCGAGCGGAGCGCGACGCTCTCGCCTTCGATCACGACAAGTTCCCCGGTGGCGGGAAGGCGGCCCATCTTCATTTCGAGCACAGCTCCCGGGAGGCCGAGCTCGGCCAGGGCCTCGCTCATCCCCCGGTCGAGCTCGCCGGAAGCTTTTTGTCTTTTCCGGGAGAGATCGCGGGCGCGCCGGGAGACCTCCTCCCGGAGCCGGGAGGCGGCTTCGTCGAGCCGGGCCTCGGTGCCCGCCTCGTCCGAGATGGCGGCGAGTTCCGACTGGGCGCGGCCGAGATAGGCGAGGCACTCCGCCTCGTCGTTTCCGTATTTCCGCAGCAACTCGCGCAGGAGCGATCGGCGGACCTCGAGCGCTTCGAGGCGCTCGGGGTCGAGTTCGATTGAGCCGAAGTAATCGCGCAGTGAATCAGCCAGCGATTCCACCTCGGCGAGGGCGGAGGCGGCCTGTTCCAGCAGGGGGGCCTGCGAGGGGTCCAGTTCGACCAGTCGCTCGAGGTTGCGGATGGACTCGCCGAGATCCTCGATGATCGAGCCCTCGTCCCCGTAGAGGGCTTCATAGACGCCCTGGCCGAGGGCGCCGAGGCGATCGGCGTTGCGGAGCCGGGGGAGCTCGTCCTCGATAGATTCGAGTTCTCCCGTCGAGAGGGCGGCGCGCTCGAGCTCCTCGACCTGAAACTGGAGCAGGTCGGCCCGCTGGGCCCTCTCTCGTGCCCCCGTCCGGTGGGTCTCGAGCTCTTCCTCGGCCTCGCGGAGTTCGGCGGTCAGGTGGCCCAGCGAGCCCCGCTCCCCGGTCAGCCCGGCGAAATCGTCGAGAAGTCCGAGGTGGGTCGATGGCTTGAGGAGGGTTTGCTGGGCGTGCTGGCCGTGAATGTTGACCAGCGACCCGGCGATTGACGAAAGGGTGGCGGCGGTCGCCAGCGCACCGTTCAGGTAGAGGCGGCTGCGCTCGCCTGTGGATATCCGCCGGCGTACGATCAACTCCCCGTCCGGAGGAACCTCGATACCCGCCTCCTCGAGGGCGGCCCGCGCCCTTTTGCCGCCCGGCGTCGCGGGCAGCCCGAAGAGACTCTCGACGACGGCGTCCTTGGCCCCGGAGCGGACGAGATCGGCGCTCCCCCGGCCGCCGAGGGTGAGATTAAGGGCCTCGAAAATAATTGATTTGCCGGCCCCGGTCTCGCCGGTGAGCACATTCAGGCCCGGGCCGAAGGCCACCTCGAGCGAGTCGATGATGGCGAAATCCGAGATGCGCATCAGACGGAGCACAAGGGCCTCACGATCCGTTTTTTCCGCCGCGCGGGTGAGTCTCCCAGAGGAGCTTGTCGCGCAGAATTTCGAAAAAGTCGGACCCCCTGGGGCGGACCAGCCGGACGGGGTCCGGACTCAGGACGACGCGGAGGCGGGCCCCCGCGTCGAGATCGCAGCCGGGCTGGCCGTCAATGGAGAGGGGAAGGCTGCGCCCGCCGTCTCCGGCGAAGAGCGTCACGTCCACGGTCGATTCGGCGGGTATGACGAGCGGGCGGTTGCTCAGGGTGTGGGGACAGATGGGGTTGATGAGCATGACGTTCAGGTCCGGCATGAGGAGGGGGCCGCCCGCCGAGAGCGAGTAGGCGGTCGAACCGGTGGGGGTGGCGATGATGAGCCCGTCGGCCCGGAAGATCCCGAGCTGGCGCCCGTCCACCGAGATCTGAAACTCCACCATCCTAGCGAGGGGGCCCGAGGTCAGGACCACATCGTTTAAAACGTCTGAGAGCGGAATTACCGCCCCGTTTTGTTGTACGGAGGGCCGGAGGCGCATCCGCGATTCGATGGCGTACTCCCCCTTGATGAGAACGCTTTCGAGCGCGGAGATGACGCCGCTTTCGGGGATGTCGACGAGAAAACCCAGGTGGCCCGCGTTGATGCCCAAAAGGGGCGGCGCGTCTCCGCCGAGGAGGTGGGCGGTCCGGAGCATCGACCCGTCTCCGCCGATGACGATTATCAGGTCGGCGCCCTCTATCGCTTTCTCGTGGGCGAGGCCGCCCGGCTCGTTCACCACGGCGGCGGACGTTTCGTCCAGGGCGACCTCGAAGCCGTTTCCGGCGAGCCAGCCCACCAGGCCGGAAAGATTGGTCTCCGGGCGCAAGGCGATGGGCCAGGTAGTGACTGCGATTTTTCTGAAGGTTTCGGGCAAGGTTCGGCCTCTCTTTATCCGGGTGAACGGATGGGAAGTATCCCAAGCCCGATGGCGGGCCGCAAGCAAACGCCGGGGCTAGCCGGTGGGCCGGCCCCCGGGCCGGCGAGCGGGGCGGGGGCGGTTTCGAGCGGTTGCTTTTTTCTTTTGGGCGCTCCTCCGCCAGTGGCGGCAAATGTCCCGAAGGGGGCAGCCGGCGCAGAGGCGGGCGTCCGGCCGCCTCGGGCAGTGGCCCAGGATGCCGAGGCGCGACATGGCGAAGTCGTAGCTCACCGGGTCGGCCGGGTTGATGAGCCGGAGCGAGTCGGTGATCTCCTCGGCCATCCGCCGGTCGGGTGTTCGCCGTTCGGTCAGGCCCAGCAGGCCTCCGATTCGGGCGATGTGGGTGTCGAGGGGGATGGTGAGTTGGCTGAGGAGGGGCGCCCGCCAGAGGCCCAGGTCCATCCCGTCGCCGGAGCGAATCACCCATTTGCAAAAAAGATGAATGCGCTTGCAGGCGCTCCCTCCCGCGGGGTCGGGGAGGAGGTAGGCGAACCCATTTTTCTCCCCCGGCCCGCTGGCGGCACATCCTTTTTTTGAAGACCCGCCGGCGGCGCTCCCTTTTTTCCCTGGCCGGCAGGAAGCGAGTCCTTTTTTCGAGGACTCGCCGGGCGCGAGAGCG
>NYYB01000120.1 GCA_002685755.1 Nitrospinota bacterium | reverse complement strand
CCGTGGTACAGGCTGCTCGAATAGCCGGCCATCATCTCGACGGCGTGGCCGAGGGTGTGGCCGAAGTTGAGCGTCTCGCGCACCCCCGCTTCGCGCTCGTCGGCCTCGACTACCCGCGCCTTGATCCGGCAGTTCACGGCCACCACCCGCTCCATCACCCCCGCCTCGCGCCGCCGGACACGCGCCGCGTTATTCTCGAGAAACGAGAACAGGCGAGGATCGGCGATGGCGGCGTGCTTGACGACCTCGGCCAAACCGGCGCGGTAGTGACGCTCGGGCAAGGTGCGGAGAGCGGCCACGTCGGCGATCACGGCTGCCGGCTGGTAGAAGGCGCCGATGAGGTTCTTTCCCGCCTTGTGGTCAACCGCCGTTTTCCCGCCCACGGCGCTGTCCACCAACGCCAGCAGGGAGGTGGGCACCTGGATATAGGGAAGGCCGCGCAGATAGACGGCCGCCGCGAACCCGGCGAGGTCGCCCACCACGCCGCCGCCCAGCGCGACGACGCCGCAGCCGCGCTCTATCCGCAGCACCGCGAGGCGGTCGAAGAGTTTCGAGAGCTGGGCGAGCGATTTGCTGCGCTCGCCCGCGGGCACGGCGCAAAGAGAAGCGTCGCACCCGCCGCGCCCGAGCGCACGGAGTACCCGCTCGCCCAGGATCGGAGCCACGTTCCGGTCGGTGACGACGAGCGCCCGCCCGCCCGGAAAAAACCGCTTCGCCGCCTGACCGAGGCGGCCCAGGGCGCCCCGGCCGATCGAAATCGAGTAGCTCCGCTCCCCCAGATGGACCCGGACGCTTCTCATGCGGCCGCCAGCGCCTTATAGGCGAGCCCCGCCCCGACGGCGGCGACGGGCGAGAGGTTTTCCACGAAATCGGGGTCGAACAAATCCTTGGGAATCTCCACCCGGCGGAATGGCTGGGCGAGTTCGACCGGCACGTCGAGCGAGGCGGCCAGGTAGGCCGGAAGCCCGTCGAGATGTACCCCGCCGCCGCTCAGCACCATCCGGTGAATTTGATCCTCGGGGTGAACCTGGGCATGCATCTGAAACGTCCGGCCCATTTCGCGCGCGAGGCGCTCGACCTCGGCGCGGATGGCATCGGCCACCGCCCGGGGGCTCGGCGAGGTCCGGATCCCCATCTTGATCCCCTCGGCCTCGAGCCGCGTAACGTTCAAGCTCTCCCCGATGGTCTGGGTGATTCGGGATCCGCCGAAGGCGATCGAGCGTGTCATCAGGGTCCGGCTCCCCTGGATAATGTGAACCAGCGTTTCGGACGCCCCCACGTCCACCAGCGCGGTCGGCTCGCCGTCCTCATCCACCCCCGAGAGGGCGAAGGCGCTCTCGATGGCCAGCATGTTGAGGTCCACGAGCATCGGCTCGAACTTGAGGTGCTTGAACAGATCGATTACGTCGCCGACCGCCTTTCTCTTGACGGCGATGACCAAATATTCGTCCATCGTCTCCCCGTCCACCTCGACCTCCCGGAGCCGCTGGCGCCGGAGGCGCGTCTCGTCGATCGCGAAGGGGAAAATCTGCTCGGCCTCGGCCTCGACGGCCTCCTCGAGCGCGAGGCCGCTGGCCTGCGGCACCTGGATGGTCTTGGCGATCGCCGCCTGGCCCGATATGCCGACCGCCACGCGCTTTTCTTTTAATTTCTCGGCGCTCACCAGCTCCTCGACCGCCCGCATGACCTCCTCGACCTCGCGCACCTCGCCGTCGGCGATGGCTCCGTGGGCGAGCGAGGCGATCCCCAACCGCCCGAGGACAAGGCCCTTTTTCCCCCGGGTGAGCTGAACGAGCTTGACGGCGTGGGAGCCGATGTCGATAGCTAGCGGGAAGCTTTTTTTTCGGAACACTTTTTCAGGCCAGGGCGGGAGAATTTTAGTGAATGTAGAGCGGAACCCAGGTAAACGTGAGAAACATCAATATCATACACGAATAACCCAGTAAAATCCGCCCCTTTCCGATGGATTCCTCCATATCCCAAACCGGATGGCGCCGCCGCCCGATAAAAAGGGCCACCGCCGCCCAGAGAAGCCAACCGGGCCACCAGTAGGACATGACGACCAGTACCGCGCCCACTCCGTTCGAGATGGCGCGGTGCCACCTGCTCATCAGCGAGAAGACGATGTGCCCGCCGTCGAGTTGACCCGCCGGAATCAGGTTCAGCGAGGTGACCAAAAACCCGCACCATCCCGCGAAGGCTACCGGGTGAAGGGTCACCACACCATCGAGGCCCTTGGCGCCGAACGCCGTCCAAACCGCACCCTTGAAAAGCAGGGAGGAGCCGAGCCCCAGCCCGGTTCCGCCTCCGCCGCCTCCCGGGGAAACGACCTCCGACATCGAAAGACCCACCAGGACGGCCGGCAGGGCCACCGCCATTCCGGCCAGGGGGCCCGCCACCGCCACATCCATAAGGGCCTTTCGGCTCAAGATCGGGCTCTTGATGCGAATGACGGCTCCGAATGTGCCGAAAAGAGTCGGGGCCGGAATAAAATAGGGAAGCGTGGCTTCGACCCGCCAGGCCCGGCTGGCGAAATAGTGGCCCAATTCATGGGCCCCCAGAATTAAAAGCAGCGTAAAGGAAAAAGGGAACCCGGCCAGGAGAAAGGAGGGATGGGCCCAAATATCTCCGGGCAAAAAACCCCGCTGCATGGCGCCGGCCAGGAGCGTGGTCATCGCGGTCAGCAAAAACAGGATCGCGGGGAACCAGATTTCGGCGCCACGGAAATGAAACAGCCTCCGGATCCTCTCTAATAGAAATGAGGCGAGCCGCCGGGCCGAAGCGGTCCGCCGGGCCGGGGCGAATCCGTTCTGACGCTGAACGGCTGGAGGCCATTCGAACGGTTTCGGCGGCCTCCCGGCGGGATTGAGATTCATGGGAGCTAGGTCCTCTCTCGCGTCATGGGCCGAGACTACCCTTCCCGCCCCCCTGCGCGCAAACTGGCACCCTGCGCGGCTTTTCCCGGTTTTGCAGGGTGGGGGCCCTTTCCGGCCCCGCAACAGGAACTCATATGGGCAATTGACCCATTCATACGTATTATGGTGGCCATGTTTGAAGTCACGGGAACCACCCGGAAAGCTCTGACGACGGCGACGCTTCTCGGCGGATTGATTCTGGCGGCGGGCGGCTGCGGAAGCGCACCCACGCTCCCGAGGGTTTCCGCTCCGCCCCGGCCGCCGGCTGAGCCCGTTATCTCTCCCGAGGCGCTGGCTTCCCCAGCCCCGCGCGCTCCGATGAGACCCGGAAAGTGGGTGGCCTCGCCTCCGCCGCTGCCCAATCGCTCGCGCGAGGAGCTGACGAAAACGCTACGCGCCAATCCGCGCGGCCCTCAGGTGGACAGCGTTTTATACGGCCTCGGGCTTCACTATTTCGCGGAAGGAAGATACGACGCCACCATCCGGCACCTTCAAACCCTCCAGAGCCGCTTTCCTCTGTCGCCCCTCTACGAGGAGAGCGAATACCTCCTCGGCCTCGCCCTGCAGGCCCGGGGACGCTACAAAGAGGCCTTCCTCCCCTTGCGCGGTTCCCTGAGCCGGGAGAAGAATCCCCTCCGGCGCGGCCTTCTTCATGCCGCCCTGGGCGAGGTCTACGAGGCGCAAAAGGACCCCCTGGCCGCACTGAACTCCTACGTGGAGGCGCTCTCGGTCCACCCCGCCCTCCCGAACACCATTCTGCTCCGGGAGCGTATTCTCTCGCTCGCCAAAACGGCTCTGGCCACCCATCAGGTACAAGCCGCCGCCCGGCGCTTCCGCAGCGGCCCGGCCGGACCCATCCTGCGGCTCGAGTTCGCCCACCGCGCCGCCGCCGAAAATCGGCCCGAGGCCGCCCTCGCTGCCGCGCGGCTGTTTCTCAAGGACTATCCCGGCCATCCGAGGAGGGAGGAGATCGAGAATTTCGAGAAACGGCTCCGCGAAAAACTCAACATCAACCAGGGCCGCGTCGGTGTGCTCCTTCCCCTGTCGGGCCCCGCCGCCGCGGCCGGAGAGCGGGTCTATCAGGGAATTCAGCTCGCCCTGCGCCATGCGCTCGAGAAAAACCCCGGACTTCGGCTTCAATTGGCTGTCCGGGACACCCGAAGCACCGCCCAAAGCGCGGGCAACGCCGCGGCCGGCGCCGCCGAACTCGTCGGACAGGAGAAAGTCATCGCTCTCGTCGGACCGTTTTTCAGCCTCGCCGCGGAAGCGGCGGCGGCTGTGGCCCACCGAGAAGAAACGCCCCTCCTGACCCCCTTCGCCATCCGGATGGACATGAGCGCCAGCAGCCCCATGGTGTTCCGGAATTCCCTGACCAACCGCCTCCAAAGCAAGGGAATCTCCGCCTTCGCAGTCCAGAATCTTGGAATCCGGCGGTTCGCCGTCCTCTTTCCAGAGGATCGGGACGGCCGGGAGCTCGCCGAGCGCTTCTCGGAGGACGTCAGGAGACTCGGCGGGCGCGTGTCCAAAATGGTCTCGTTCGCACCCGAGGCCAACGATTTCGGCTCCCAGATGAGGGCTCTGGGCGGGCTCTCGGACGCCCAAGTCGCGAGCCGAAAACGCGCCCGTGGCCTCAAAAAAACCGACCCCTACAAAATCAAACTCCCCTTCGAGGCGCTCTTTGTTCCGGTCTACCACGATAAAGCCGTTCTTATCGCCCCGCAGATTCCCTTCTACAACATGCAAGGGATTCACCTTCTCGGCGGGAGAGGATGGAACAACAGCGACCTCATCCGCTACGGCGAGAAATACGTGGAAAAATCCCTGTTCGTGGATGGATTTTTTCCCGACTCCGAGGAGCCCCGAGTGGTACGCTTCGTCAACGAGTTCAGCCGGCTCTTCGGCCGCAAGCCCGATATTTTCTCGGCCCTGGGCTACGACGCGGCCATGATCGTTTTCTCGAGCCTCGCCAAGGGGGTGAACTCCCGGAGTTCGATGCGCTCGTACCTGAGCCGCCTGAGCGGTTTTGAGGGGGTCATGGGCCTGACGGACATGGGCCCGAACGGGGACACGAAACGGCAACTCTTCGTCCTCACCGTCCGGAAGCGGCGAATCGAGCACCTCCAGATGATCACCCCGCACCGGGCAATCGCCTCGGGGGGCGTCGTCCCGACCGAACCCGGTCCCGAGGCCGCTCCGGCTGGGCCCGACGTCAATCAATAAGGATAATTGCTACTGGCCCGGTCGAAACGGGTCGAAGGCGGGCCGGGAGGGCCTTTCCGGACCCGGGCCCGGACCTCCAACGGAGGGAATCGGGGTGGTGATGTCCCCGATGACCGGAGAGTGCTTGTCGGAATCGTGGCCCTTCTTCGGCCGGCGGGTGGCGTCTTCCCTGAAGAAACTCGACATCGATTTTTTCCGTTTCCTTGGAGAGGAAAATTACCGGATGGCTCGGTGCCCCGGACGAACGCCTGACGCACCGAGCCTTCGCTCCCACGCGGCACCCGGAGGCCGGTGTGGGGGTCGATGGAGACGAACCTCACCTTGGCCGGGCGCCTGAATCTTAGGCGGGGCAGCCCTTCGTGAATCGCCCCCATGATTTTCATCCAAATCGGCAACGCCGCTCGCCCGCCGGTTTCGTTTCTTCCGATCGTCGCCTTGTCGTCCATTCCCACCCAGACGCCCGCTGAATACTGCGGCGAGACGCCGATGAACCACGCGTCCTGATAATCGTTGGTGGTTCCCGTTTTTCCCGCAAGCGGTCGCTTGAGTTCCCGGGCACGAACGGCCGTACCCGACTGAACCACGTTTTCAAGAAGGTTGAGCATCACGTAAGCCTCCTCGGGGGGAACGGACTGCGTCACCGCCGGGGTAGCGTTCCAGATCGATTTTCCGTCGGAATCCATCACGAAACTGATGACGTGCGGCTCGATGCGGCGCCCCCGGTTGGCGAGGGTAGCGTAAAGCGAGGTGAGCTCGAGCAGGGTAACCCCGCTCGACCCCAGGGTGATCGAAAGATTCGCCCGAAGCGGGGAACGGATACCGAACCGCCTGGCACGCCTCACCACTTTTCTCACGCCCACGGAGTTGGCGATCTTCACTGTAACCACGTTTCGGGAGCGGGCGAGACTCTCCCGCAGCGTGGTGGGCCCGTAGAATTTTTCCTCGAAGTTGGTCGGTTTCCAGTAACCTCGCGGGCCGTTTTGGGGGAAAATAATCGGAGTGTTCATTACGATATCCGATGGCGTCCAGCCGTCGCTGATGGCGGCGGAGTAGACCACCGGTTTAAACGCCGAGCCCGGCGGACGCACCGCCTGGTAGGCGCGGTTGAACTGGCTTCGCTCGAAATCGTAGCCCCCCGTCATCGCGCGGATGGCGCCCGTCGAGGGCTCGGTCACTATCGCCGCCGCCTGAACGTCGGGCTCTTGAGCCAGGGCCACGAGCACTCCCTTGGGCGTGGGGCCTTCGTCTGCCTTCTCGCGCTCGAGACGCTCGACGAGAATGACATTCCCGCGCCGGAGGATTTCCTTCAAGTCATCGAGAACCAAACCTCTTCCGTTTTCCGGGGGTCGAACGGACGGGCCCACTCCGCGTTCTCTAAATTCAGGACGGCGGTCCCCCGCCTCAGTCGAAGCCGGGCGGTATCGGATTCGAGTTCGGCGACCACCGCCGGGAACCAGCGTCCCGTCCGGAATTCTCGCCGGTTCACCCGCACGCCCATGAGCTTCGAGACCATTCGCCACACCCGCTCGCCGGCCCATCTCGAATCAACCGACCCGATGGGGCCCATGTATCCGCGGCGATGATCGACAGCCACTATCCCCCGCCTGACCGAGGCGATGGTGTCGCGCTGCATCGATCTGCGGAGGGTGGTGTGAATCTTGATGCCTCCCCGGTAGAGCTTCACCGCGCCGAACAGGCGCTCCGCCCGCCGCCGGACATACTCGACGGCATAATCAGCCTCGCCCGGCCTCCGCAGTTTTTTCACAAGCCGAATCGGCGTCACCTCGGCCTCGGCCCATTCCCCGAGGGTGATGAAGTTCTCCTCGATCATCCGCCGGAACACGTGCGCCCGGCGCCGAAGGGCGCGCCGGTAGAATTTGAACAGGCTGTAGGAAGAGGGCGCCCTGGGAAGGTCCGCCAGAAGAGCCACCTCGGGGAGGGTAAGCGACTCCGCGGTTTTTCCGAAATAGACGCGGGAGGCTGCCTCGATACCGTAAGCCCCCTCGCCGAAGTAAATCTGGTTGAGATAGAAATTCAGGATTTCGCGCTTGCTGTAGGTCTGCTCGATCCGGATTGCGAGAATGGCCTCCCGAATTTTGCGGTCGATACTTCGCGCGGGACTCAAGAACAGCGACTTGGCGAGCTGCTGCGTGATGGTGCTCCCTCCCTCGACCACCCCCCAGTCGAAAAGGTTCTTGATCGCCGCCCGGCCGATACCCACCAGATCGACACCCGGATGGTCCTCGAAGCGGGCGTCCTCGGTCGCGAGGATGGCCTGGATCACCACGTCGGGAATCTTATCGAGGGTGACGAGAAACCGTTTCTCGACGTAGAACTCGCGGAGCAGGCTTCCGCTCTGATCGAAGACGCGCGAGACGAGACTAGGCTTGTGCTTTCTGATGAGAGTGACGTCGGGAAGGTCCGAGGCCACATTTTGGTAGTAGTAGATTCCCACGCCGGTGGCGGCCAGGGCAAGAGCCATGCGCCGGGCGCTGGGCGGCCTGGCCCGGACCTGCGCGTCCCGGTCCAGGGGCGGGGCCTTGGGCCGCGGCACCACCGAGGAACCGAAGCCCCGGAGCCGACGGTGGGTTTTCGATAGCTGTTTCTGGGCCTTGGCCCGGCGGCGCCGTCTGGACATAGCCTACCTCACTCCCCCGGCCGGGCAGTTGTGCGGAACTTCCCGGCCGGCCCAAGTCATCATGCCTGCACCGACCCGCATGATATCGTAAACGCCTGGCCGGTGACCCCCCTGGCGTCATCGCTCGCCAGATAGACCGACATAGCGGCGATCTCGGCCGGATCGAGGAACCGCCCCATCGGGATACTCTCCCGGAACATATCGAGCGTCTCCTCCTCGTTCCGGCCCTCTCCGGCGAAGCGGGCGAGTTCGCTCCTTCCGTCCTCGATCATCCGAGTGTCCACGAACCCAGGGCAGATCGCGTTGACGGTCACCCCGCTCGCGGCCACTTCGAGGGCCACCGAGCGGACGAAACCGATCACCCCGTGCTTGGCGGCGTGATAGGCGCTGCGGTGGGCCCCGCCGACCTTTCCCGAAACCGAACTCATCGCGATGACACGGCCCCAGCCCCGCCCGGCCATGGCGCCAATCGCGGCGCGCGTCGCCCAGAAGACGCCGCTCAGGTTCACGCGGATGGTCTCGTCCCACATCTCATCGGAGATATCCCCGACCGAGGCGTGCTTCATCATCCCCGCGTTGGCCACGAGAACATCAATTCCCCCGAGGCGCGATTCCGCCGCGCGCACCGCATCGGCGACCTCCCCGGCGGCCCCCACGTCGCACTTGAGCGAAACGCCCTTT
>NYYB01000119.1 GCA_002685755.1 Nitrospinota bacterium | reverse complement strand
TCTTCGCCACCATCAACGTCGTCGGCAGGTTCCTGGTCACAAACCGAATGCTCATGATGTTCAAGCGAAAGGAGTAGTCCTTTGAACCCAGGAGTCATCAAGTTCGGCTACCTCGTGGCCGCTACGTTGTTCATCCTCGGCATCAAGGGGCTGAGCCATCCCCGAACGGCCGTGCGCGGGAATCTCACCGGCGCGCTCGGGATGCTGCTCGCGATTGTCCTCACGCTTTTGGACCAGAACATTATTCGCTACGAGATCATCATCGCTGGCTTCATCGTCGGCGGGGTGATCGGGGCTGTCCTGGCGCTGAAAATCCGCATCACGGCGATGCCGGAGATGGTGGCCCTCCTGAACGGTTTCGGCGGGGGCGCCTCCGTCGTGGTGGCGGGCGCCGCCCTGATCGCCACAACCTTCGCCACCGGCGCTCCCCAGGGGCAGTCCCTGGTGGCCACGGTTGCGTCGGGGATCATCGGCGCGGTGACCTTCTGGGGGAGCCTGATAGCTTTTGCCAAGCTCGAGGGGCTGTTCACGGAAAGCTCGGTCCAGCTCCCCGGACATCAACTCGTCAATATTGCGCTCTTTGCCGGCTCGCTTGTCCTGGGCGCGATGATCGTCACGAATCCCTCCGGCGCCGTCGTCTACTACTGGGTGATGGTGATCGTGGCCTCGGTTCTGGGGGTGCTCCTCACGCTGCCCATCGGCGGGGCGGACATGCCCGTGGCGATTTGCCTGCTGAACTCATATTCCGGGCTGGCCGCCGCCTCGACGGGTTTTGTCTTGGCGAACAACGCTCTCATCATCACCGGGTCATTGGTGGGCGCCTCGGGCCTCATCCTCACGCAGATCATGTGCAAGGCCATGAACCGCTCTCTCGTCAACGTCCTGACGGGGGGGGGACAGGCCTCCGATGGGGCCACGCAGAGCTCCGATGAAATTTACGAGGGCCGGGTGAAATCGGCCTCGGCCGAGGAGGTGGCGATGCTCTTCGACGCCGCCCGGCGGGTGGTCATCACCCCCGGCTACGGGATGGCCGTGGCCCGCGCCCAGCACGCTGTGCGCGATCTGGCCAACTTGCTCGAGGAGCGTGATATCGAGGTGGAGTACGGCATTCACCCCGTCGCCGGTAGGATGCCGGGGCACATGAACGTCCTCCTCGCCGAAGCGGAAGTTTCCTATGACAAACTGAAGGAAATGGACGAGATCAATCCCACTTTCGCGCAGACCGACGTTGTCCTCGTCATCGGGGCCAACGACACTGTCAACCCGATGGCCAACACCGACCCGTCGAGCCCGATCGCAGGGATGCCGATCCTGGAGGTATCCAAGGCGGGCGCCGTCGTGGTTATTAAGCGCAGCCTGAGCGCGGGCTTCGCCGGGATTCCCAATCCGCTCTTCGCGGCCGATAACACCCTGATGTTCTTCTCCGACGCTCAGCAGGCGGCGCTTGATATAGTTGCGGCTATCAAGGAAGGGTAGTGAAAGCCGCGGGATATGAGGAGAGTTGAATTTTCTTCTGATAATTCCATGTAATCTGAGAATTCAAGAAAGAAGAGTTCGCGGGCGGCTTTCCCCGCAGGACGGCGAACTCTCACCACCCCAAAAAGCTCCAGCGGGTATCCTGGGATGTTCCGAAATCATTCAAGTTCTTGAGTGGTCTCCCAGCCTGTCTCGAACGCAGTTCAACATGAATGTGGTCTTGTCCCTCGCGCCTCGTGAGGGAGAGCCGGATATTGGCAGACCGCGGCTCCATTAACATCGCGGCGCCGGCTATGATCCCTCCTCGGCTAATTTAAGTTCCTTCATGAGAACGGGCACGCCCATCGTTATGGTGTGAATGCCCAACACGCTTGTAAGCTCGAATACTTCCATGATCTCTTCCTTGGTGGCGCCGTATTTCAGCGCGTTTTTGATGTGCTGGCCGAGCCCGGGTTCATATAGATGAGTCGTCGAAGAATCGATAGCGATGTAGATCAGCTCCTTGATCTTAGGAGGCAATACGCCGTTCTTCCAGGGAGCGGCCGAGAAATTCAGGTATGCTTCGAAGAAGTCCGGATCGATCTTGAGGATAGGCTCCCACAGTTCATCCCGCCAATATCCCCGCTCCTCGATAAATTTCGCTTTTAGTTGTTTTTGCCTTTCATTCAGTTCGTCGCTCATGTGGTTTTCCTCCCGTGAATGGAATTCCTGATGCCACCGAGGCTTTTTATTCGCGTAGCATCAAACGCGGAGCAGGCCAAGTCACACTCCTTGGTGTAAAAAGTCAGGAAGTTCCACGTCTTTTCTCCCTTGGAACATGCAGTGGTCGCTTTCAATTTCCGCGAACTGTGCTTCCGGGCTGGTAAGCATGATCGGGCTTGTAGGCAAGCAATTGATGCACTGGGATTTTTTCGGTTGAAGCGGCGCCTCTCCTTTTATCGGTTCGATAAGTTCAATGGCACGATTCAGGTTCCCTTTTTCTCCTTCCGCCGCCAGGACGACGGACCCCTCGGTGCCGCTTACGCCGCCGCCGCCGATGTGAACCGCATGAAGGCCAAAAAGAACATGGAAAGCTTCCACCTCGGTGATCACAGTCGCATTCATGATGGGAAACATCCCGATTTTGACTCCCGTGGAGTAATACAACGTGTCCTGCCCGAGATTTTGTGCGGCTTCCTTGACGGATGGAATCAACTTTTCAAGCCCCACGGGGACGATCAGGTGAGACCCCCTGGCGCTGAGGATGCCGAAAGCCCAGCCGATGGTCCCGCCCGATGGATGGGCCATGAACACCCCCACGTTTCCCTGGGGGTCAACGGCATTCGCCCCTTTGATGAACACGGATTCCGAACTGAAATTCTCGAGCGTCTCCTCCATGGTCGATACGGGTGGAACGAGTTCACCGTTACTGATCTTGATGATGGGGGGCTTTTCTTCGGCCTGTGTCAGACACAAAATCCTGTTTATGATCTGCCCCGAAAGAAACTTGTCGCGTTCGGGGCATTCGCCGATGATCTCCTCGGCCACGCGCACATTCGTGGAGCCGTGCGCGATAATAATCTCTCCATCTTCCTTGGCTGCTATGACCTCGGGCAGTTGGGCCACGGCCTTGGCGATGAACCGTTTGGACTCCGGGGGAGTGAGTACGAATAATGCACGCATTTTATGCCGCCTTCTCTGGAAGAATGTGTTTTTCCCGTGTTTCCTTGGACCAGAGCGAAATCAGGACCACAGTAAATTCACCGAGTATTCTCCTCCATCCTCAGCACCCCAGTCCCTTGGCGATGATGATACGCTGGATCTCACTCGTGCCCTCACCGATCTCGAGAACCTTGGCGTCCCGGTAGTAGCGGGCGACCGGAAACTCCCCCTCGATGTAGCCGTAGCTGCCGTGGATTTGCACTGCCTCGCGGGAGGCGTCCACGGCGAGTTCCGAGGCGGCGAGCTTGGCCATCGCCGCCTCCTGGCGGTAGGGCTCCCCCCGGTCGTAGAGCCAGGCCGCCTTCATGGTGATCAGGCGCGCCATCTCAAGGCGGGTCCCCATGTTGGCGAGCTTGAAGCGGATTGCCTGGTGAGAGGCGAGGGGCCGGCCGAACTGCACTCGCTCGAGGGCGTAGGCGAGAGAGGCGTCGAGGCAGGCCCGGGCCAGCCCGAGCGAGAGGGCCGCTACGCTGATGCGGCCGATCGCGAGGGTCTCGGTCGCTTGGCGGATACCGTTGACGTCGTTCTCTCCGAGCAGGTGGTCACCCGGCAACAGACATTCATCGAAGATAAGCTCCCGCGTATCCATCGAGCGCCACCCCATCTTTTCGAGATTCGGCCCCAACTCAAAACCGGGGGTTCCGGCGGGCGCCACGAAAAAACCGAAACGATCCGCCGCAGTGCGGGCCAGGACGATGGGTCCCAGGCTCATCTCGGTTCCCGCGTTGGTGATGAAATTTTTTCGTCCCTGGAGTCTCCAGCCGCCGGACACCCGCTCGGCGCGCGTCTCGATAGCGCTCAAGTCGCTGCCCGCGTTCGGTTCCGTGAAGGCGCACCCGCCCAATTTTTCCCCGCGCGCAAGGGGCGCAAGCCAGCGGCGCTTTTGCTCCTCCGTGCCGAAGTAGAGGATGGGCAGGCTGCCGATCGTCAGATGCGCGTTCCAGGCGGCCGCGGTCGCGTTGTCGACCGCCGCCACCTCTTCCATCGCCGCGGCGTAGGCCACCGCGCCCACATCGGTTCCTCCGTACTCGGCGGAGATGAGCAGGCCCATGAGAGAGAGTTCGCCCATTTCGCGGAAAACCTCGACCGGGAACCGGCGCTCGCGATCCCATTCGGCCGCGTGGGGGCGAATCGCCCGGTCCGCGAAATCGCGGCAAAGATCGCCCAGCATCCGGGCCTTCTCGGGAAGAGAGAAATCCATCATTGCCTCCTCAGTCGGCGGGGTCGACGAGAATTTTTATCTGTCCGGAAGACCCGCCCGAGAGCGTTTCGAAACCTTCCGCGACGATGTCTTCAAGACGAATGGTCCCGCTCACGATGGGTCCCAACTCAACCTTCCCCTCTCCAAGCAGGGCCACCGCACCGCCCATCTCCTCATCCGTATAAGCGCAAGAAGCGAGGATTGATTTTTCCTGGGCGAAGAGCCGCAGGAAATCCACGGGAACGGGCTCGGAGAAGAGGCCGACCACCACCACGCGGCCGCCCCGTCCGCTGGCGCGCAGCGCCGTCTCCAGGGATTTCGGCTGGCCGACACACTCAAAAACGAGCGGAACACCGCCCGTCTCGCGGAGCAGGAAGCGGATAAAATCCGCCTCCGCCCCGGGGTCGAAAACGGCTGTGGCGCCGAGGGCCTCGGCCGCCTCTCGCCTGGAGGGGTACGGTTCGACGACGAATACAACCTCCGCTCCTCGCGCACGCGCGACCTGAAGCAGAAGGAGGCCCACCGGTCCCGCCCCCACGATGAGTACAGCCTCGCCGGCCTGTCCGCCTCCTCTATGCCATGCATGAAGGCAGGCGGCGAGTGGTTCGGAGAGCGCCGCGCCCTCCGGCGGCAATTCGTCCGCGATGAGGTGACAACTGGACGCCGGGCAAACAACCCGGCTGGCAAAGGCCCCGTCGGCGGCGAAGCCGATGCTCCCCAGCCGGGGACACAGATAGGTTTTCCCCTCCCTGCACTGGGGACATTCCCCGCATGGCAGACAAGGATTCACGGTCACACGCGCCCCTTCCCGGGGCGCTTCGGCGCCCGGCCCGCGCAGGAGAACTCTTCCGGCGAACTCGTGTCCCATGACGACGGGGGGGGTCCGCCCGGTGAGGGGATGGGGGCGGCGGGGCATGAGCAAGGGGCCGTGATGGTATTCGTGGAGGTCGGTGCCGCAGATGCCGCAACGCTCCACCTCGACGAGCACCTCGCCCGGGCCGGGCGAGGGCTCCGGAATCTCCTCTAGCCGGAGGTCTCCCCTCCCGTGCCAGCGGGCCGCCAGCATCGCCTATGACCCTTCGTCTCTCGGGCCGGCCATTTCGCGGAGCGCCCGCTTCAGCACCTTTCCCGAGGGATTCCTGGGCAAGGCTTCGATGAACTCCACCCGCTTGGGCACCTTGAACCTGGCCAGGGCGGCCGCGCAGCGATCGACGATACCATCGGCAGTGGTTTCCCCGCCGGGCTTGAGGACGATGTAGGCCCAGGGGACCTCGCCCCATCTTTCATCCGGAATACCGACCACAGCGCACTCGGCCACGCCCGGATCTTCGTAGATGACGCGCTCGACCTCGGTCGAGGCGATGTTCTCGCCCCCGCTTACAATAATGTCCTTCTTGCGGTCCACCACATAAAGATAGCCCTCCGGGTCCATCCGTCCGATATCGCCGGTGTGGAACCATCCATCCACGAGCACCGCCTCGGTGGCTTCGGGATTGTTCCAATAGCCGGCGAAGATTTTGGGCCCGCGCAGGATGATTTCGCCCAACTCGTCAGGGGCCACGTCGCGGCGCTCGTCGTCCACGATCCGGAGGCGTAGCTGGTGGGTGGGAATCCCGACCGAGCCCGTCTTGGGCACCGCGTCAGCGGGCGGAAGAAACGTATCGCCCGAGACGGTTTCGGTGAGCCCGTAAGCGTCATGGAAGCCGCAGCCGGGAATGATCCGCAGCAGTTTCTCGATGAGGGGGATCGGCATCTTCTCTCCGCCGTCGATGATGATTCGCAGGCTCGACAGGTCGAAGCGGCCGATGTCCTCCCGCCCCAGCACTTGGGCGATCATCGTGGGCGCGAGCCAGACGTTCGTGGCGCTTTCCTCGTGGACCGAAGCCAAGACGTGTTCGGCATCGAACTTCGGGAGAATCACCACGCTGCCGCCCATGTAGAGAACACCGGTCGCGGGAAGATCGAGCCCGCCCACATGGTAGAGCGGCCCGACGATGAGGGTTCGGTCCTCGGCGGTCAGATTCAGGTCCATGATGTGGGCGACGTTTTTCCAATAGACATTGCCGTGGGTGATCATGGCCCCTTTCGGCCGGCTCGTCGTACCCGAGGTGTACATAATCCGTTGCACGTCGCCGAGTTCGGAGGACGCGGCGAGGACACTCCCCCCGCCGGAGCTCTCGATTGCCGCCTCGTAGCTCTGCCAGCCCGCGGGAACGTCCTCGCCCACGCACACTACGTGCGTCAGATTGGAAAGCTTGCCCTGTATGGGGTCGATTGCGGAGTGGAAAGCGGCCTCGGTGATGAGAACGGTGACGCCCGCGTCGTCGAGGATGTAGGCGAACTCCGGGCCCGCGAGGCGGTAGTTGATCGGGACGATGATCGCTCCCAAGTGGGAGATGGCGAAATAGGCTTCCAGGAATTCCGGGCAGTTATAGAGCAACACCCCCACCCGGTCGCCGGGTTTCACGTCAAGCCCTTGGAGGCTGACGGCGAGTTCGTCCACACGCTTGCGGAGATTCGCCCAGGTGAGACGCCTCTCGACCCCGATTACGGCTTCCCGATTAGGGGTGCGCTCCGCCCAACGGGCGAGGATATGACTCGGATTCATTGGTTGTCCGCCCCAAAAGAGAAAATGGGTTCCCCAACCGGGGGAAGGCCATGCGACCAAAAATCGCCCCGCCTCAGCCAGCCGGAGGCGGGATGGGTTTCGCGGACGGAGGGGTCTCCCCTCGCTCAGAGGTGCGCGTGGGCGCCTCGGTGATTCGCCCCGCAAGTTCACGCATACCCCGCCGGGACACACATGTGAACTGAGATCGACCGCCCCGCCGCAATGGGAATTGTAAGATTGAAGATTATAAGGTACGAATATACCAGTCAACTACTCCAACTAGATATGGCCCCAAAGTATTCATCATAGAAAGGTCGTTCGCAAGATGCCACCTTATTAACCCACTGAAGGAGGAGAAAGATGAGCCCTCCACCCTCTCGAATCCAGCGCGTTCAGCATGTAGGCCTGAAGGTCCACGACATCGAGGTAGCTATCGCCTTCTAC
>NYYB01000118.1 GCA_002685755.1 Nitrospinota bacterium | reverse complement strand
GCCAGGGCTCCGGCTCCGATCCATCTTCGAAACATCAAGCCTCTCCCTGATTATTCTCAACATCCCATTTCGGAGGGATATTCATCATTTCAAAAAAAAGGCCATTTATAACTTGGTTGAAATACAGGATTTATTGTGTTGAATTTGGGAGAAAAATTGTTAGGCGGGGGTTAGGGGGATGATAGAAATTAAAGAGTATCAAGAATTTGTATTATTTTGGCGGTTTGGACGCCTGCTCAAGGGGGGGATCATAGGGGTGTTCCAAGCGGTTTCTGCCTGTTAATCCGTATTCTGGGGCGCTTCGGGAAGATCTTCTGGAGAGGAGGGCTGATCGGGGCTCAGGTCCTCGAGCGAGCTGGCGAGCTTCTTTCGCTCGTTGTCCGGCAGAGCAATGCTGAGCCCGACCTCCCACAGAGGGACGTGACCTTCGTTTTCTACGACCCAGGCGACTTCGACATTATCCCAGAAGAACACGCTATCGTTGATTTTGACGGAGATTTCGTACTTGTCCTCGGCTTCGGGTTTTTTCGACAGCGACAAGAGAAGCCCGCCCGCCGATATGTTTTGTAAAATTCCCGGATCGTCGGATAGCGCCGGGATATCCACCACACCCGGTACAGTGTAGCGGAAGTGCTGGCGCAGATCGGCTCCCTTGCTCGGCTCCTCGTCGGCGAGACCCTCGAGCATCGATTGCTGGCGGTTGTTGTCCCGGATGATGTTGGCTAGCTGAAACACGATGGTGGTCGAGATTGCGGGGTTTTCCCGGATGAGGAGGAGGAGGTGCTCTTTCCTCATGGCGAGGAAAGTCGAGTCCGCGCTGGCGACCGCGCTGGCGGAGCGGCCTTCGGAGCCGAAGAGCGCCATTTCGCCGAACGATTTTTTCTCGCCCAGAACGGCGAGCCGGACCTGATCGGGATCTCCGTGGTTTTTTACGATGTCGATTTCGCCATCGACGATGACATATAGAAAATCCGCCGGGTCGCCTTCTTGGAACAACTCCTCCCCGGCCTTGAAGGTCATCTCCTCGGAGATGTTGGTGAGAATTTTGAGTTGCTCGGGAGTCATGGACTCGAAAAGCTTGACGGTTTTGAGAAACAGCGCTTTCTCAATCGTGGACAGCATTTGATCGAACCTCGGTGAAATCCGGCCCGAAGCCCGGCAGTTAACCGGGCGGCGAGCTTCGCCCTGCAGAGCCTCCGATTATAAGTCGTTGGGACAAATTTATCATTTTCCGCGTAATTAATAAATTGGCGGGATATTGGAGTGAGAGTTGTGGAGGGAGGGTGGAAAAATCACCGTTCGATCGGGAGGGAGAAGAGGGGAGTCCTCGTATGATCTCCCCCCCGCACCGAACGGCAATGCTGGAAACAAAAATTCACTGTCCATTCAGGTAACGCGCGGCGCGGGCAGGTTATTCCATGGAGGCAAAAAAAAGATGGATTTTCCCGAAATAGCCGGAAAATGGCGGCTTGGTGTTCGTAATATTTACGCTATCCCGGTCCATTAATCCCGCGGGCGGGATGGATTGTCTTGGGTTGGGCCGCCAATTAGTGGGGTGGGGAGGCTGGGGGGAGTCCTACAGGAGTGGGGCAATCGCCAAGGGGGCGGTGATATTTATCCGGGCCCGGAAAAGCGGCGTTCCGGTTTCGAAACGCAAGGCGGCGCGGGGCGGGCGAGGCGATTTATTTTCGATAAAAAGATGCGAAATACATTGAATTATCTTGAATTACGGAATTGACGGGGGTATTGGTCTTAAATAGTATGCGCCCCTCCTGGAGCGGGCGTTCACTACTTTCTCTACCGGGATATCACTAATACCGAGATCGAAATTTTCGCCCTGCTTAGGCGCGGCGCCCATCGTTTTTGTGTCCGAGTGATGAGCCGCCCAGGTTTGGGCGGCAATCCCCAATTTAATATGTCCCCATGGCCGTTCATTACGGGAACGCGGCCTTTTTTTAGACAAGGAGAACATACCGATGGCCTTTGAACTTCCGGATCTTAATTATGCCTACGACGCTCTTGAGCCTCATATCGACTCTCGTACGATGGAGATACACCACTCCAAGCACCACAACGCCTACCTTACGAACCTGAACAACACGGTTGCGGGAACCGCCCTCGAAGGAAAAAGCATCGAGGACATTCTCTCGAATCTCTCGGGCGCGCCAGCCGATAAGCAGGGAGCGCTGAATTTCCACGGCGGCGGCTACGACAACCACTGCATCTTCTGGGCGACCATGAGCCCGAACGGCGGGGGCGAGCCGGGTGGAGCGCTGGCCGGCGCCATCGGCGATTTCGCCGGCTTCAAAGAAAAATTCACAGGGACGGCGGTGCCGCTTCAGGGGAGCGGATGGTGCTGGCTGTGCACGAAGGCTGGCTCGGGCGCGGTCGAGATTAAGGCCATGCCGAACCAGACCAGCGTCCGCACCGAGGGCTATGTCCCGCTGCTCGGCATCGATGTCTGGGAGCACGCCTACTATCTCAACTATCAGAACCGGCGCCCCGACTACGTCGCCGCCTGGTGGAACGTGGTGAACTGGGCTGAGGTGGCGGCCCGCTTCGACGCGGCGAAGTAAACCGTTTCCCGGGATTCTTTCGATTAAACTCAACCCGAGGCCCGCGGGCTTCGGTGAATGGAGGGTTGCGCGATGGCGTTGAGCGTGAGCGATATGGCGCCCGATTTCGACCTGCCCCAAGCCCAGGGAGCGGGAGACAACATCAAACTGAGCGGCTACAAGGGCAAAAAAAATGTCCTTCTGTGCTTCTATCCGTACGATTTCTCGCCGGTTTGCAGCGAGCAGCTCCCCGCCTACTCGGCCCAGACCGATCAGTTCGAGAAGGCAGACTGCGCCGTGCTCGGAATCAGCGTGGACAGCCCCTTCGCCCATGCCGCTTGGGCCGAATCGGCCGGAATCTCCTTCCCGCTGCTGAGCTATTTCTTCGGAAAAGAAACTGTCGAGTCCTACGGGCTCGCGCACGAGAAAGGCTTCAGCAACCGGGCGGTGATCCTCATCGACAAAGAAGGGAGAGTTGCCCACGCCGAGGTGACGGTCACCCCGCCGGACCTGCCCGACGATGAAAAACTATTCGCCGCGATCGATGCGCTGAGCTGAAGCGGTCGTTGAAAATTATCCGGTGCGGGGAGAGCCCCCCAGCGCCGGATTTTTTTGGGCGGGGACATGGGATGCCGCGCCCCATATCCCAAACGGGAGGGCTACCGCACCGGAGGCGAGTCCGGTATAAAGTCTTGTTTTGATTTTCCGGGCGCACGAACGATATGAAAAAGGCAGGGTCGTTTTTATGTCCGCGATCATTGAAGAAATTCGCTCGCCGGAAGTCACCGTTTCCATCGAGGTGTTCCCCCCTAAATCCGAAAACGGGGCGGCGCGCTTGCTGGAGGAGACCGCCCGGATCCAGGAAGGCGTCCGGGTGGCGTTTACCTCTGTAACCTACGGCGCCGGCGGCTCCACACGGGACGGGACGCTGAACCTTGTTATCGAGCTGGCGAAGCGCAACCCGGGCCGGGTGGTGGCCCACCTGACCTGCGTGGGCTCGAACGAGGAGGCGCTCTCCAGGCTCCTTTCGGCCTATCACGAGAGCGGCATGACCGACATCATGGCCCTTCGCGGAGATATCCCAGAGGGGATGACGCGTGAGGAGGCTGTGTCCGGGGGGTTCCGCTACGCCGCCGATCTGGTCCGCTGGCTCCGGGAGGCCGGTGGAGTTTCCTCCATCGGGGTGGCCGGGTATCCGGAGGGGCACCCCGAGACCCCGGACCGGGCGAAAGATCTTGACTATTTCGTCGCCAAGGCCGGAGCCGGGGCTGACTACGCGGCGACTCAGTTTTTCTTCGAGAACTCTGACTATTTCAGGTTCGTGGTCGAGGTCGCCGCGCGGGGCCTTCAAATCCCTGTGGCGCCGGGAGTCCTTCCGGTTCGGGACATCGACCAGGTGGCACGCTTCGCGGGGATGTGCGGAGCCGCCGTGCCCGAGCGGGTGCTCTCCGCGCTCGAGCCCTACCGGGGCGACCCTGAGGGTTTCAAGGAGAAATCGGCGGACCTGGCGGCGGAGCAAATCTCGGGGCTGATCGAAGCGGGCGTCCGGCATTTTCATATCTACAGTCTGAACAAGTCCGACATCGTGCTCGGGATCGCCGACCGGCTGGGCTGGCGGCGCTAGGCCCCTTCGGCCCAGCCCCGCTTTAGCCGCCCTATCACTTCATCCGCGTCCTCGGCCCGGTTGTAGTCTTGATCCAAGTTCCCGTCTCCGCAGGGGCTCTTCACCGCGAAAAACACGGCGGGCCCGACCACGGCGACGACTCCGTGGCGTGTATTGCGCGGGATATGGACCATGTCCCCCCTTCCGATGATCCGCTCTTCATCGCCGAGGATCATGTTCAGCTCCCCCTCGAGCATGAGCATGTACTGCTCCTCGTTAGGGTGAAAGTGGGGGGTTGGACCTTCTCCTTCCTGATAGGTGACGACGCCCGCCTTCATCAACTCGCCCGGAACAGTTTTCGCCATGGCGGGCCCGGAACTGGATTTCCTCGCCTCCATCTCTGAGATTTTATAGAACGGCATGATGGTCCTCCCTGTAAAGCGGCTCGCCGCCAGAGGGCGCCGGAGAGCGGCGCGAAAATGCATCGGATGAAACACAGCGTATCAACCGTGAGCGGCGTGGTCACGGCGCTCCGGCGCGGTCACGGCCTCCCCGGTGAGGATGCATCCCGCAGGGGCTAGTGCTCGGCGGGTCCTGGGCCGATAGGAACAACTCCCGTCCTTCCCGAGCGACACGAACTCGATCCAATCGTCCCGGGCCAGAAGATATCCCACCGTTTTTCCGTCGATATTTCGGATTTCGTAGAAGAGAAATTCGTGCGCCTCGGGATTGCCGTCGGTGATGTTAAAGAGGGTTTCGGTCTTGGTGTTGCCGGCGATTAAGTTGTTGCTTTCGATGCGCAGGGTTTGTCCCGGATAGTTGAGAATCACCGCAGCGATATTGCTGTCGCTTCCGTAGATGGGGGAGACCGACCGGAATTTGGTGATCCGGGCGGGGAGGTGAAGGTAGGAGGTGACTTCGGTCAGATGAAACAGCCCGCTTGGCAGGTTCCCGGTGAAACCCGAGGCGGCCGCCGCCAGCAGGGCGAGGGCGGCCAGGTGGAGGCGGCTTTTCGCCCCGCCGCGGAGCCATGCGCGCCGGGTGGGCTCGTTCTTCATGTCTTCGGAATCATCGAGCAGGTAGGCGAAAATTTCGATCTCGCCCGAGCCGGAGGCCGGGGGATCAAGGCGCCACCACCCGGTCCCGGAGCATGACGCTGGGTTGGGGCCGGGCGCACCGGAAGCCCTTCACCTCGTTAGACCAGGTGGGGTGGTAGGCGTGGGTACAGGCGCAGGTATCCGCACCCGGCCCGCACAACAGCTTAAAGCCCGCCTCGCCTCCCTTTGCGTCCGTCGAGGTCCACTCCCAAGTCCACCACGGAAAATCGAGTTCCCTCGCTTCACAGGCGGCGATCCACTCCTGCGCGGAGGGAAGGCGCTTGCCCCCCGCCTTGCAATAGGCGGACGCCTGGTGCCAGTCGATATTGACCGCGGGCCCGCCTTTGGGTGTAAGAGGCCGGCTGGCCGGCCGCTCACCCTTTTTTAGGGCAAAGGCCTCGTACTCCGCCGCTGAGACGGGTGTCCGATCGAGGCGCGCGCTAGCCGCAAGGGTGGGGGTGGCGAATCCCGTCAGGACAAGCCACGTTAGGGCGAGGGCGGCCACGGCGGCCCGGCTCCAACTGCGAGGGTTCATGAAAAAAGCCTCCGGTTGTTTGCGCGTGGGTCTCCTTTGCCCGGTTCGGGCTGGGCGCCAATATTCCTCTGTCCGCGCGAAACCCTTTCCTTAATTCTCACGTGTAAACGTCTCTTTTTCAATGTTCTTTTATAAATTCACGCGAAAATTATCATATATGAATAATATATATTGACCTAACGTTCTATTTCGTACACATATGTTTCGTTTTATTTTCGTCATAGGGGGGCGGAAGGAAAAGGAGGTGGCGACGCCTCCGGGTTCGCAGCGCACTGCCCGCTGGCCGGGCGGCATCCAGAAGGGGCCGCCACACTTCGGGATCGGCATCCAGCTCGGTGAAATAGCGCTCAAGGAATCCGTTCCATCGCTCCGGTTTGTGCCCGAACCACCGCCGAAGGTCATCGCTCGGGGCCACTTCTTTTCGCCAGTCCGCAAGTTGGAGGGATTCACGCTTCAGCCTCCGAGGCCACACGCGATCCACGAGAAACCGAGTCCCGTCAATGGGCTGGGGTGGTTCGTACGCGTTCTTGATCTGAATCATTTTTTCAGGGTCAGACCTGGGCGGTTGAAGATGACGGGACCATACAAATTTTCTCCGCGCCGTCTTCAAAGAAATAGCCGGAGCCCCCTTCGCTGACGATTTGGAGAATCCTCTCTCCGTCCAGCACCCGTATGCCTCCCAGGAGATGGACGCCCCGCGCGAAGAACGGAGGGGGCCAGGGCGAAGCCGTCGGGCCGGCCAGGACAACCCGGCGGGCCCCGGAGGAAGCCGCCAGCAGTTCATCAAGACCTCCTTCTACCAGCGCCGAGCCCGTGATGATGATCACGCTCGCCTGGGGGATGATTTCGCTCGCCTTGTTGGGTGGCCACCAGAGTTCCGCTTCGTCCGGCTTCAAAGCCTCTGGGTGCTTATCCACGATCCATAGCTCCTGAACTTGGCCCTTGAGTCGTTTGATGAACGGGGTGAACCCGCCCACCATGGCGACAGTGTCCTCCGCCTCGACGCCAGCCGCATCCAGGGCATCCACCCCCGGTAGGATTCGCACACCTTCTACGGCGTCTGTCTCCATGGCATGTGCGGAGAGCGCATTCAAGACAGCAACTCCCACCGCTCGCCTCAGAGGAACATCCGAGAAGGAGTAGGAGGCAAGTTCCCAGGCATCACGACCGGCCATTCTTCCCGCGGGTGGCGCGGAGGCCGCTGACTGCGGACAACAGACCGTGTCGGCGAGGTTGCGGGGCGTAAAGGCAACCCCCGTATGCCCGGTAGAAATTCTCGCAGCCGAGTAAAACACCCCGATGCGTACGTCGGATACGGTCAAAGAGAGGCCGCCAAACCTCTCCTGCAGTTCTGCCAGCCAAGCTTCAACGATGCTCATTATTGTTCCTCCCCGATATTTCCCATATTGTTACTTGGATAGAACGATTCTAGCAACAATTGGTCGTTCCAAGCCAAGTTTTTCATTCCGAGCGGCCGGCTCTGGGCCCGGATCAGAATTTGGGGAACCCTCAAATGGTTCCAGACATCTCATAGGGAGTGGTACAACTATTGGGGGGAGGTCATCCCTCATAGGACACCGCGTTCATAGTTTCTTTTTAATCCTTTCTTGCGAGGGAGGAGGAAGTCAATGGCCAGGCGGTACGGAAGGGAGGAGATCGTCGAGAGGCTTCGTGGGGAACTCGACCGCGGGAGGAGCCTCTTCGCGGTTGTGGCCGGAAGCGGAATCTCGGCAAAGTTCACCGAAGCTGGAGGTGCGGACCTCATCATGGCCTATGGCGGGGCCAAGTTCCGCATGGCGGGCCTGAGCTCGATGTGCGGCTATCTGCCCATCTACGATGCCAACAGCACTGTGCTGGAGTTCGGGCCCCGGGAGATCTTCCCCGTGGTGAAGGAGGCCCCGGTCGTGGCGGGCCTCTTCGGGGCCGACCCAACATGGGACTTGGGGGACCTCCTCGATCAAGTGGCTCGGGCGGGCTTTTCCGGGGTCATGAACGCCCCCACCCTGGCCCTCGTGGACGGCTTCTTTCGGCAAACGCTGGAGGAGACGGGGATCAGCTACGAGAGGGAGGTGGAGATGGTAGCCCTTGCCCGGGAGAGGGACCTCTTCACGATGGGTTTTGCCAGCCAGGAAGACGAGGTCGAGAAGATGGTGGGAGCCGGCTGCGACATGCTCGTAATCCACCTTGGAAATACGATAGGCGGTTCCATCGGCTCCAGCACCGCCGTCTCGCGCGACGAGGCCGCAGAGAGCAGCGCGAAGCTCTCCCGGCTCGGTAAGGGGCTCAGGAGAGAGCTCCTCTCTGTCGTCCACGGCGGACCCATCTCCATGCCCGATGATTTCCGGTACCTCAAGCAGAGCGCAAAGGAGGTGGACGGCTTTCTCGCGGGCTCAAGCGCTGAGCGCCTCCCCGTGGAGCGGGGCATCCGGGAGACGGCCAAGGAGTTCAAGGGCATCCCTCACTGAAAGGAATAGCCATGGGAGAGGGGGTACTCGTCATTTGCGCCCTGGACTCCAAGGGAGAAGTTTTCGAGTTTCTGAGAGGGCGACTTTTGGCGCATGGGCTGGCGCCCATCACCCTGGACGTGAGTTGCAGGGAGTTCCGCCCCGAGTTCCGGCAGGAGTTCAGCGCTCCGGAGGTCGCCCGAGAGGGAGGAGCCGAATTCCGCGAGGTCCAGGCGGAGACGAAGCCGGGGGCCAGGCCCGTCATGGTTAAGGGGGGAAGGCGCATCGCCTCCCGCCTTCTGGCCCAGAAAAAAATAAGAGGCTGTATCTCCGTCGGCGGAGCCAACGGGACCGGTATGGCCTGCGACATCATGCAAGCCCTCCCGATAGGATTTCCCAAGCTCGTGGTCTCGTGTGTCGCTTCGGGTGACACGCGGGGTTACGTGGGCGCCAAAGACATCACAATGATGCACTCGGTGGGGGAGATTTCCCTCAACCGGATGATCGAGTGCATCCTCTCCAATGCCGCAGCCGCCATGGCTGGCATGGCCCGCCTGGAGTCTCCCGAGGAGGGCGAGCGGAAGCCCCTCGTCGCCATCTCCACCTTCGGCGTCACCGAGCCCTGTGTGAAGCGGGCCAGCGGGCTGCTCAGGGAGCGAGGATACGAGGTCATGGAGTTTCACTCCTCGGGCGCGGGTGGCATGGGCCTCGAGGAGCTGGTGAAGGAGGGACAAGTGGAAGGGGTTTTGGACATCACCACCTCGGAGCTTGCAGATGAGCTCGTGGGCGGTATCTACAGCGCAGGACCCAGAAGGATGGAGGCCGCCGGGGAGATGGGGGTTCCCCAGGTGGTGCTCCCGGGAGCGATGGAAGTGATGAACTTCGGAGCGCCCGAGACCGTTCCCTCCCGCTTCTCGGGCAGCGCTTTTTTCCGGTACACGGCGGAGATCACGCTCATGAGGTCGAACCCCGAGCAGAGCGCCCTTCTCGGGGAGGAATTCGCCCGCAAGCTCAATCGGGCCCAAGGTCCCACGGCGGTCCTCATCCCCCTGGGGGGTTTCTCACATCTCGACCGCTCCGAGGGCCTTCAGGCCGTGAGCTATGAAGGTGAGGCCCTCGGGCCCTGGCATGATCCTCTGGCGAACCAGGAATTCATGAGAGCGCTCGAAGCGGCGCTCGACACCTCGAGGGTGGAACTCCTTCGGGTGGACGCCCACATAAACGACCCCGCCTGTGCCGAAAAAGCGGTAGAGACCCTCGAAGAACTCATGGGGAGAACCTGATCTCTTATTGGGCTCCTCTAACTCCATCCTCCGACCGGGGACGTCTCACATCAATACGAACATTCACATAGTTCGCAATTATATTGGGTGTAAAGGAGACACTCAATGAAACCTAAACGCTTGCAAACCTTTGTGGTGGTTGCGTTTGCGTGGGTGATGTGGAGTAAAAGTCTCCCCATGAAGCAGAATGCTTTTGGTGAAATCCTTGGTCAGTTCTCAAAATCCGCAGCCCTAGACGTGGGGATGAAGGGGCCTCTCGCCAGCATTTCTCATCCGTTGACCCCCCCTAAACCCAAAAGTTAGACTTATCTAACGAACCACAAATATTGGCGTAATCGGCTCTCTGGAGGCTCTCCCGTGCGGTGTCCCCAGTGCCAATCTGATCTTCGATCGACCACTTCCTCACTCGGCCTGTGGGAAGGCCGCCCTTAAAACCCCAGGTCCTCCCCGCGAGTTTCCCCTACAAGGCGAAGAGCTGGACGAGGCTGGATCGGGTGATGCACCGAATCTACGAGAAGTTCGAATAATATTCTCCCGCCGGTTCTGTCGCCGGTTCCGGAGCGAATCTCCCGCCCCCCGGGCGAACTAACCCAGGCCCTTCACCGCCTCGGCGATCTCCGGGAGAATCGCCGGGTCGTCGATGGTCGCCGGAGTTTTGTAGGGCTCTCCGTCCACGATTTTCGCCATTGTTCCCCGCAATATCTTGCCCGAGCGGGTTTTGGGCAGGCGCTGGACGACGAGGGCCCGCTTGAAGGAGGCGACCGGGCCGATTTTCTCGCGCACCATCCGGACGGCCTCGCCCTCGATTTCCTCGTTGTTTCTCTCCACCCCCGCATTGAGGACCAGAAAGCCTAGCGGCAGCTGGCCCTTGAAGTTGTCCTTCACCCCGAGCACGGCGCATTCGGCGACGTCCGGATGGGCCGAGAGGACCTCCTCCATGGCGCCGGTCGATAGCCTGTGGCCGGCGACGTTGATGATGTCGTCGGTCCGGGACATCACGTAGACATAGCCGTCCTCGTCCATGTAACCCGCGTCGCCGGTTTTGTAGTAGCCCGGATATTCGGAGAGATATGCGTCGATGTAGCGCTGGTCAGCGTTCCAGAGCGTCGGCAGCGCGCCGGGGGGCAGAGGGAGCTTGACGGAGAGCGCCCCCATTTGCCCGCGCTCGACCTCCCGGCACTCGGTGTCGAGGACGCCAAAATCCCAGCCTGGAACCGCCTTCGTTGGCGACCCGTGGCGGACCGGGAGGGGTTCGATGCCATAGCAATTCGCCAGCATTGGCCAGCCGCTTTCGGTCTGCCAGTAGTGGTCGATGACGGGTACTCCGATGTGCTCCTCGGCCCACTGGAGCGTATCTGGGTCCGAGCGCTCCCCCGCGAGGAAGAGGGTCCGGAACCCGCTCAGGTCATGGTCTTTCATCAGGGAGGCCTCGGGGTCGTCGCGCTTGATCGCCCGGAAGGCGGTGGGCGCGGTGAAGAGGACCGAGACGCCGTGCTCGGCGATCACCCGCCAGAAGACCCCGGCGTCGGGGGTGCCCACGGGCTTTCCCTCGAAGAGAATCGTGGTGCATCCGAGGAGCAAGGGGGCATACACAATATAGGAGTGTCCGACGACCCAGCCCACGTCCGAGGCCGCCCAGTAGACCTCGCCGGGCTCGACGTCGTATACGTTTTTCATGCTCCATTTAAGCGCAACCATATGGCCGCCATTGTCGCGGACGATTCCCTTGGGCTCGCCTGTGGTCCCCGAGGTGTAGAGGATGTAGAGCGGGTCCGTCGATGCGACCGGTACGCACTCGGGGGGTTCCGCCGCCGCCATCGCCTCGGCCCAGTCCACGTCCCGGCCCGGGTGCAAATCGGCTCCGAGTTGGGGGCGCTGGAGGATGATGCAGCCATCGGGTTTGTGCCGCGCGATATCGATGGCCTCGTCAAGGAGCGGTTTGTAGGCCATGACTCCGGCCGGCTCGATTCCGCACGAAGCGGAAACCATGACCTTCGGGGTGGCGTCGTCGATCCGGGTGGCGAGCTCGTTGGCGGCGAAGCCGCCGAATACGACCGAATGGATGGCGCCGATACGGGCGCAGGCCAACATCGCCACCGCCGCCTCGGGGACCATCGGCATGTAGACGATCACGCGGTCGCCCCGGTTGACGCCCTGCGCCAGAAGTGCCCCGGCGAAGAGGGCGACCTCGTCCCTGAGTTCTTTGTATGTGTATTTTTTCATGGAACCGGTAATAGGGCTGTCATAGATGAGAGCGAGTTGGTCGGCGCGG
>NYYB01000117.1 GCA_002685755.1 Nitrospinota bacterium | reverse complement strand
GGAGGATCCTATTGGATCACATCAGAGATGAAATAGGGGAGGTTTTTAGAGGTGCCCATTAAACCATCTCCCCGAAAACGTGACCGGGTGGCCATGAGTCAGGTGACCGCCATGAGAGAGGTTCGTGCCCAGAATCGTGTCTCCCGGCTCGAGGAGAGCAAAATAGACCGCGGCGTATTTGTTCGTCATGGTGCCGCCGGCCGCTTCCATGACCGCGGCGTTAACGTAATTCTCGGAAGCGATGAGCTCGAGTTCGTCCCCCTGCCGGGTGGTTTCTTTTTCCATCGCGCCAAAAATTTCGGGGTCCATCATTTCTAGAGCAGAAACCATGAAAAAAACCTCCGGATTTCTTTGGGGCGGCCGTTCGGGACGAAAAACATTGACGAGAGGAATTACCCCTGGAAAGGCGGACGCTAACAAAGTGCCCATCCGGCGTCAATTCTCTCCGGAGGGATCTGGCCGCGCAAACCGAATCAGTCATTACCTCAATCCGCTCCCTTGGCGGGGCCCTTCGTTCATGTCAGAATAAGAGACTGATTGAGGGTATTGTCTCAATCTGTTGATTGCCGCACCCCGGCGGCGGCCTTTTGGGGCTGAGCCACCGTGGAGTCCTCCAGGCAGCACGCACCTGCGAAGAACATCGCCCATGAGCAAGCTTGTCGTCGTCTCCAATCGTCTGCCCTCTCTGCCGGAGAAGGACTCCCCGCGCTCCCGAAAAGAAAACGTCGGCGGGTTGGTCTCCGCCCTGATCTCGGCGCTCGAGCTCAGCGGGGGAGGAGTCTGGTTCGGGTGGAGCGGAAAATCCAGCCCGGGAGAGAAGAAAAAAAACGCATCGTGGAGTTTCGGAAGCACCCAAATCGTCGGGTTCGACCTCACTAGGCGCGAGATCAATTCCTACTACAACGGATTCTGCAACCGGGCGCTATGGCCCCTGCTTCACGGTTTTCAAAGCGAGGTGCAGCTGCACCGGCAGGAAAATCTCGCCTACAATCTGGTCAACGCACGTTTCGCCCAGGAGCTCTTGCCTTACTTGGAGAAAAACGATTCAGTCTGGGTGAACGACTATCATCTTTTTCTGCTCGGCCGGGAGCTCAGACGGCTGGGACACGAAGGGCCTATCGGCTTTTTCCTCCATATTCCGTTTCCCTCGTACGTAACCTGGCAAATTCTTCCGGAGCCCGAAGAGGTCCTCGATGGCATGATGGATTTCGATCTCGTCGGCCTCCACACCCGGACCTACCGTGACAACTACGTCTATACAAGCCAGCGCCTCATCGACTCTTCGTGGGACGGAAAATATTTACGGGCCAGCGGGCGCAGACAGCGTGTGCACATGATCCCTATCGGCGTGGACCCGGAGCGCTTCGGGCCCGGGGACGCGAAAACCCCGGCCGGCCGCCGCAGGCGCGGGCTTCAGGAGGAGGCGGGCAACGCGCAGATCATCCTCGGGGTGGACCGCCTCGACTACACCAAGGGGATACCGCAGCGGATTCTCTCGTTCGAGGCGCTGCTCCAACACCACCCTGAATACCGGAGTAAGGTATGCATGTTTCAGATATGCGCCCCCTCGCGCAGCGAAGTTCCCGAATATATCAATCAAAAAAAATCCGTGGAAAGCATCGTGGGCCGTATCAACGGTGAATTCGCCGAGCACGACTGGGTTCCGATCCGGTATTTCTACCGCTCCTACCCTCACGATCGGCTCAGCGTCTTCTACCGCGAAGCCCACGCTTGCCTCGTCACCCCCCTCCGCGACGGCATGAACCTCGTTGCGAAAGAATATATCGCCGCACAAGACCCGGAAGACCCCGGTGTCCTTGTCCTGAGCAAATTCACGGGCGCGGCCGAGGATCTGACCGAGGCGGTGATTGTCAATCCCTACCTGCCGGAAGATGTCGCCGACGGGATCGCGCGGGCGCTCTCGATGCCGCTCCAGGAGCGGGTCGAACGGCACGAAATTTTACTGGAAAAAGTTGTCCGCCACAGCGCCGAATGGTGGTTCAAGACCTTCCTGAAAGAGTTGGGCGAAACCTCGCCCGACTGAGAGCGATTCAAAAAAAAAGCGCATCCCTTGGGGTCGCGCGCTCATTAGCCGTTCGCTCGGTTGGCGCACACGCTATGGCCTGAAACCTCATCCCCCCATGTATTGTCCCATGAGAATGATCCGGTCCCCGTCCTCCACCTCGCTCTCAAGCGTGTGCTTGATCCCCAGCAGGGCGTCGTTCACGGCGATCTCGATGTGCTCGCTGAGGGCGTCCGAGCCGCGATCCCAAAGGGCTTTATCCAGCTCACGGTGGCGGCGGCTGTGGCGCTTGAGCACTGCACGTATCGTATCACCGGGGAGGATTTCCTCGGAAAACTCCCGGCTCTCGCTACCGTCCCCGCCGACGAACACCGTCGCCCAGGCGAGGAGTTCAATCACGGCGGTTCGCTTTTTCTCAGCCACGGCAACTCTCACCCACTGCAACTCTCACCCACGGGGAGCGCAGACTCACGCGACACTATACTTTGGCGGCCGCTCCCTCGCCCCAGAGAGGCTCGATCAACTCCACAAGGCCCAGCTCCGTCAGCGTATCCACGGTCGGCCGGCCCGTCGCCCGATCATAGCCGACGGTCTCATACCAAATATCGAGCATTTTCTCCCAATGTTCCATGATGGAAACACCCTTCACCGGGCCGTCCACGGGGGTTGAGCCATAGCGCTTCGAAGGCCGCTCGAGTTCGGGCCCGATGCCGCAACGCAGGTTGAAAGCGCGCATCAATGTCGCCGAGCGGCGGCCCAGAGTCATTGCCTCCTCGCGCCGGATGTCCCAGCCCGTCGCAGCCTCGACCGAGCGACAGAGAATATCCAGCCGGGTACGGGAGGTGAAAGCGCAAATGCCCAACGAATCCTCGAAATGCCGCCTCCCCCGCATGGTGCCCACCATCTTAGGCACGGCTTCTGTGTCCTGGGGCTCCACCCGGGCCGGCATGCCCATCTCGGTTGGGAAAACGGGGGGAGCGGTGTCCAGCGTCCCACCGCCGCCAGTGCAGGTGTCCAGCATCTCCTCCCACCGGGCGCGGTGGTCGTGCCCGCGCGGCGAATCGCCCTTCATGGTGTAGACGGCGCAGTCAGCCGCCTCGCCGCCGAGTTTTTCCGAGGCCCGCTTCACCCCCTCGGCCAGCAGATCGCCCATGCCCTCGCGGCGGCTGATCATCTGAAGCAGGCGGTTCGACCCTTCGATATCACCCCACTCAAGCCGGAAGCCGAGGTCCTGATCGCTGATGTAACCCTTCTGCTGGCATTCCATCACCCATCCGCAGAGCCAGCCCCACTCGTTCACATCCACGCAGGCCCGGTCGATCTGGGTGTTCATCCAGGAGACCTCCTGGGGTTCGGTGGCTCCGGTGACCCAGCCCGCGCTGGCCCAGCCCTCGTACTCGGGCTCATCGACGATCTCCCCCTTGTGGGCCCCTGAGGCAATCACCTGCATGTGGCAGTGGTACATCCCGCAGGAGTTGCACTGATGGCCCCGGTGATCGAATCCTTCGCGGAGGCTGCGTCCCTCCCATTTCTTGGTATCCACCCCCTCGGGCCATACGTTCGTCGTGTAATTGCGAATCGGAAGCGAGCCCCCTGCTATCTGGTTCCGGACCCCGCCCAGCGTTCCGTACAAATAAAGACCCTTTGTGCTCGGGTCGGTCTGGAGGCTATGGGCGATCTCGTCCGCCGCGGCGTAGAGCGCCTTCAGGTGGGCGACCGTGAGAGCTTTGCCGCCCCGCTCGATGGCTACGGCCTTGACCTTCTTGGACCCCATGACCGCCCCGCAGCCATTCTTGCTCGCCACATGGCCATAATCGCCCTGGATGGCGGCGAAGCGCACCAGGTTTTCACCCGCCGGGCCGATCGAGTAGACGCTGAGTTGGTGCCCGCTGAGGCCGATTTCTTTTTCGAGGGCCTGCTGGGTCTCCCAGGTGTCCTTGCCCAGTAGATGCGTGGCGTCCTTGAGTTCCACCCGGTCATCTTGGATGTGAACGTACACCCAGCCCACCGAGCGCCCCTGGAGGACAATGGCGTCATAGCCGCAGTGCTTGAGGTTGGCGCCAAAGAAACCGTTGGCGTTCGTGTTTGTGGCCCCGCCCGTCAACGCACCCCGCGTGACGACGGTGAGCCCGCCCGTGCCCCAGACGGGAAGGCCCGCAAGCGGCCCGGTGGCCAGGACGAGGCGGTTGTCCGGGTGGTCCCAGTCCACCTCGGGGGGCACTTCCTCCCAGAGGATTTTCGCCCCCAGGCACGCGCCGCCGATGTATTTCCGCTGGTCCTCGGGGGTAAACGGATCGGCCCATGTTTTACCGGCCGAAAGATCCGCTCTCAGGATTTGCCCTGCATATGCGTATGAGTCGCTCAATGTCGGTATCTCCCGATGTTATGGCCGATTCTATTGTTGGACAGCGATATCCCGCTCGGGGACCGATGGCCGGCCCAGAAGCGTTTCCGGCAGCAGAGTCTCGGCGGCACCCACGGCGAGATATGCGCGTTTGATATCGAAAGGATTGCTCCGCAGGTGCTCTTTCCACTCGGAAAGATCACAGCCGCTCTGAATGAGTCCCTTGAGCATCCCCGCGTCGTTCGTCGCCCAGATGTCCCGGGTCCGCCCGAGGAGAATGGCCCCGACGAGTCTCCCCCCTTCAAAAAGAAGTTTGCGGTAGGCGGGGCGGTCCTTTTTAACGGCCTGAATGACTTCGGCCTCCTCGTCATCCCAGTTGCCGAAGCTGGCAATCTCAAGATCAAGTACATCGACGATGTTCACCAGGAGGCTGCCCTCATAGGCGGTGTCCACCCCGGCCATGTTCGCGCCGGCCACCCTGCCGTGTTGCATGGCAGTGGGCTCGGTGGCGTGGACCGCCTTTCCCTCCCCCACCCGCTCGGGCCCCTCCGCTACGTCGCCGGCGGCGTAAATATTGGATTCGCTCGAGCGAAGGTGATCGTTGATGACAACACCGCCGTTCACCTCGACCCCCGAGCCTTCGAGCCATTCCAGATTCGTTTTGATTCCCGTCGCCATGATCACCAGATCGACCTCGATGTCCGCGCCGGCCTTGAGTTTGAGGATCTTCCCTCCTCCGGAGGCATCCTCGATGGAGGTGATCTCAGCCCCGGCCAAAATCTTCACGCCTCGCTCCTCGAGCCAGCCCTGAACGATTTCGGCCCCGGTATCATCCACCATCCGGGGAAGTATCCTCGGCGCAATCTCGATGACGGTGAGTTCGGCGCCCCGCTTGAGCAGGGCATTCAAGATCGTAAAGGAGATGAAGCCCGCGCCGACCATCGCCACGCGCACGCCGGGCTTGAGACTGGCGGTCACCTCCCGCGCCTGATCGAGCGTCCAGAAGCTGTGAACATTCGCGCCGTCGGCGCCGGGCAACTGCGGCCGGACCGCCGAAGAGCCGGTGGCGATCAGAAGATCGTCGTAGGCGATCTCTTCCTCGTCATCGAGAATGAGCTTGTTATCGTTGGGATTCAGACTGGCCGCCCGGCGGCCAAACCGCGTCTCCACCCCGAGCGCTTCAAGGCGGGTTTCGCTCGCCGTGAAGACGTGGGCTTCGCCGATCTCCCGCGAAAGGTAGTAGGGAAGAACCATCCTCGAATAGGGGTTTTCGGCGGACACCAGAACGATCTCCGACTCCCCCCGGTCGATTTCCCTAATCGTGGTAATCGCATTCCAGCCGGAGGTCCCCCCGCCGACGATCACGTGACGTTTGGCCATTATTTCACCCCCGCCGCAAGAGCCCCGCCGGGGCCGTGAGCCCGATCCGCCGAAAACGGCCCGACCCAATCCGCCGTTTCGGCTTCCTCATACAAGATGGCATCCCTCGGACACACATCCACGCAGGCAGGGGCCCCGCCGCACAGATCGCACTTGAACGCCGTGTGCTGGTCCGGGTCGTAGAAAATCGTCCCGTACGGACACGCGATGGTGCACAGCTTACAACCCACGCACGCGGCGTCTAAAACATTCTTCGCGCCCGCTGAATTAATCGAAATGGCCTCGACGGGACAGGCCGTCAAACACCACCCCTCGTCGCACTGGGGGCAGGTGTAGGGCGAATAGCTCGTATGACCCTCGAACGCCGAAACCCGGATAACGGACCTGGAAGGCTGAAAGGCGCCGGTATTCATATAAGAGCATGCCAACTCGCACCTCATGCAGCCTGTACACCGCTCGGGAACGATCTTGAGTGCTTTCATCCTCTCTCCTCAATGCGGAATGAGCCGGGGAAGGCCGATAAATCCCCTGCGGCTTCGAATCAAACGGTTCGGATGGAGAAAGTGTCGCAAACAAAGGGGGATACGGTCAATCCGCGCGAGCTTGAATCACGGATTCGCCGTAATCAGCGCCGCCCCCACCACAACAATCAAGGTAGCCAGAACCAACCGCTTCGTGATGATCTCCTTGCCCCTGAGAAGAATCATCGAGAGGAGGAGCACGAAAATCGGCGTCATCCGGATGAGCGGGGAGATTATGGTAAGCGGGCCGTCCCTGAGGGCGGTCCAGAAGTTGATCGCCGCGGCCATTCCGAAAACCCCCGCCGGGATACTCGCCAGCGCCATGGAGCGGTTGAGGCGAAATTTATGGGGCCCGGGCATGGCCCGCGAGGTCGCCAACAGGGTCGAGTTGGCGATGATGGTGGAGAAAATGACCCCAAACGCGGGGGCGCTCAGCGCCAGCATCCCTCCCTTCCGGAGATAAGGAGTAACCGAGAAGGCGAGCATCGCCACGAACGCGAATGTGTAGCTCTTGAGGGGTTGCCTCCCCTCCCCCCTCTCGCTCGTCATGAAAATCAACCCGACGACGATCAGGATGATGCCGATCCCCGCCTCGGGCGCGGGCCGCTCGCCCAATATCACGACGCCCATCAGCGAGGCGCCGATGGGAGAGCCCGCGACAACGGTGTTCGTCCGGCTCACGCCGATTATCTTGTTCGATGAATAGGCCAGATACCGGGCCGTCGCCTGACCCAATAAACCCACGCCCGCGAAAAAAAGAAGCGCGCGGAGAAAATTTCCCTCGAACGAGTCCGAGAGCGGAATCAGGAAAAGTGCGGTGACGGACATCCAGAAATTGGTCATGATTGTCACGGTCAGAGGGGAGGTCCTGTCCGTCAATTTGCGGACAAGGATTTGATTGCAGGCGAAGAAAAAGCTCCCCAACAGGGCGCGGTATTCCGGAGGAATGGATGAAAACAACTCAAACAAGACAAGCCCGCCGCGGTTAGAAGGGTGCAAAGAAAATGAACTATCTCACGCCGGGACCAGCGGCCATAGCGCGGGGGGGGGGAAATTGGACAAAATGCCGGGAAAAGAACAATCCCTTCCGCATCTCAAAATCGAGGGGTCGATATGAATAAGAATCCGATATGACCGAGAGCCTATCGACGCCGGGCCGGGAGGTGTTTCCGGAATATCCCGGAATTCCGGGCATGTACGAACGCGAGGTTAACGGGCTGTCCGCCCGCCAACTCGACAGAACGCAACCCGGCAAAAGCTGGGGCGCGTGGCCCATCAGGCAGCAAGTCAGCCATGTCGCCTGGGTGCATTACCGCTGGTATATCGGCCTGGTGGGCAAAGGGCTGTTCGGCGAAAATCTTCCGCGGGATAAATCGCTACTCGACACGGGGGGTGGCGATCGGCGCCTCGACCCCGGCCGGTTTCACGAAATGGGCGATTTATTGGCCGCGCTTGAAGACGCAATCGATCTCGCCCTGGAGATACTCGGCGGGGAAACGCTGGGCGGCATGCGGGAGAAAACCTTCACGCGCCGAATCCCAGGAGATCAGCGGTGGGCCTCGGGTGACGGGGCTAGGGAGTGGACAGAGAGGGTCACCCTGAAGGCGCATCCCAGGGGATTTTGGGGGGATGAAACGGACCCGGACCTTTTCCACTACGACCTGGAATACGTCTTCCGGCACACGCTTTGGGAGTGTTACGCACACCTGAAAACCATCCAGGCGCATAAAAAAACGATGGGGCTCGCCCCGCTGGCCGACATCCCGGAGGTGGGATATCTGAAAGCCCTTGAATGGGAATAGTTCCGCCTCAATACCCCTAAATGGGGGCAATCCCGCGCACGAGAGCGCCGTCCGGCGGGGAGTAGCCCTCCATCCCGGAAATAAGAAGATCGGAATTTTCGCCTACCGTGAACAACTTATCGTAGCTCTCCGGCATGAATCCTTCTCCGGCCGCGTAGCGGAAAAACGACAAAAGCGGATCGAAGTAGCCCTCCACATTCAGCAGCCCGATCGGTTTGCTGATGAACCGGAGATAGACCCAGGAGATTATCTCCATCATCTCCTCGAGCGTTCCGAGGCCGCCCGGAAGGACGATGAAACCGTCCGAAAGGTCGGCCATCTGGGCCTTGCGCTCGTGCATTGACTTGACGATGCGAAGCTCGGTCACCCCCTCGTGGGCCACCTCGAGGTCGGCGATACCCTGCGGAATAACGCCGATTACCTCGCCCCCGCCCTCGAGGGCCGCGTCGGCGAGAATACCCATCAACCCGATATGCCCGCCGCCGTAAACGACGCCGATGCCCCTGCCGGAGAGTGTTTCGCCCAAATTCCTGGCCGCCTCACGGTAAATGGCGCGGCTTCCCTCGCGGGAGCCGGTGAACACGCAAATTCTTTTTAATTTCACTGTCATGCGCAAATCATCCCGGCACGAAGAAAGCCCCCGGGGGGGGCGAAAATTTCGATCCTCCGGCGGACCCAAGTTCGATCCTCCGGCGGACCCGAATATATATACCGAATTCCTCCCGCCTGAAACCGCTGAGCCGGATCGCCATAAACAATTGAAACTAAATCTCTTCCATCGGCACAAGCCGGGGCCGGGGGGCCATGGTATGCTCTGATCTTCTCGAAATTCCTTTTCCCGGTGCGGAGCCCATCTCCGGCCCGGACGGCGGAGACCGGAGAGCATGCAAAGACCTGTCTCAAATCGCGCCGCGAGGCGATCCGGATGACGGCTCCTCTAGAGGGAGTGAAAGTTCTCGATCTGACCCGTCTCATCGTCGGCGGCTATTACGGAATGCTGCTCGCCGACGCGGGCGCCGACGTGGTGAAGGTCGAGATCCCCCGCCGGGGGGACACCCTCCGGGCCTGGAGCCCTTCGTGGTGGAAGGTATACGGGCGCGGGAAAAAATCCATCACCCTCGACCTGACAAAGCCCGAAGGCCAGGCGCTTTTAAAAAATCTGGCGGCGGAGGCGGACATACTCGCCGAGAATTTTTTTCCGGGTAAACTCGAGTCGTGGGGCCTGTCCCCCGGCGAGCTCCACGAGGTGAACCCCCGCCTCGTCATCGTGAGGATTTCCGGCTGGGGGCAGGACGGCCCCTACCGGGATCGCCCTGGGTTCGGCACATTGGTCGAGGCGGCCTCCGGGTTCAGCGCGCTGAACGGATTTCCCGACTCACCGCCGCTGCTGCCGCCGGTCCCCATCGCGGACATGACGGCGGGCCTCTACGGGGTCGCCTCCACCATGTTCGCCCTCTACCGGCGGGACGCCCTCGGCGGCGGAAAAGGCCAGGTCATCGATCTGGCGCTTTATGAGCCCTTGTTCACCATCATCGGCCCCCACGCCGCCGAGTTCGTGCTGAACGGCAAAAAATACAAACGCACCGGGAATCTTTCCGAAAACTCCTCTCCCCGAAACTGTTATCCGACGAGCGACAACCGGTGGATCGCCATCTCAGCCTCGACCCAGCCTATGTTCGAGCGCCTGGTCAAGGGCCTGGATCGGGCCGACCTTATTTCCGATCCGCGGTTCAAGGACAACATCACCCGGGTCGCCAACAACCCCGAACTCGACGCGATCATCGCCGCCGAAATCAGCCAACGCACCTGCGAGGAGAACATGGGCCGTTTCGTGGAGGGGGGCGTCACCGCGATGCCAATTTACGATATCGAGGATATTTTTGCCGACCCTCATTTTCGCGAAAGACAGCTTATTAAAAATATAATCGACCCCGATTTCGGGGAGGTGCCCATGCAAAACGTCACGCCGCGCATGTCCGAAACGCCGCAGGAAATCCGCTGGACGGGCCCCGCCCTGGGAGCCCACACCATTGAGATATTGGACGAATGGCTGGGGATGGCGTCCGATGATGTGGACGCGCTGCGCCGGGACGGAGTGGTCTGACCCGCTTCAGGCCGCCGCGAAGATCAGGATTGACAGGACCGCGCAGGCCACGCCGAGCCCTTTTCGCGGGGAGAGTCTTTCCCCGAGAAAGATAACCGCCAGCAGCCCCGTGAGTACGAAACTCAGCTGAGCGATGGGCGCTATCACCACGGCGTCCCCATAGATGAATCCGACCGATAGCGAGACATAGCTCGAAGAGGTGAGCACCCCGCAAACAAGGGGGACCCATAGCGCGCCCCCGCGCCGGGGCATCGGGTCACCCGATCGGATCGCATACGGAAGCGCCATGCAGAAAACGCCCAAGCTCTGCGCGAGTGTCATGGCCGCGGGGTTCGCCCCCATGCCGAGCCCGATTTTGATGAATAACCCGATAAATCCAAACAGGACCATGGCGCCCACCGCCAGAGCGAGGGCGCGCCGGTCTCCCCTGCCGGAGAAAATACCCGACCCCCCGGCCAGCACCGCCGAGCCCGCCAAGAGTAGAGCCGCGCCCTTGAGCAGGGTCACTTCCTCCCCGATCAGGGTGATCGTCAACAGGGCGGTCACCGCGAAATTCAGCCGCACGATGGGTATGAGCGTGACGGCCTCCCCCCGCCGCATCGCCAGAAGGATAAAGAGGAATGCCGTGAAAGCGAGAACGCCGTTCAAGAGGCCGAACCAGAGACCGGGGTTCCACGCCAGCTCCGAGCGAAGGAAGGCAAGGCCGAAGGCGGTGGGCATATAGGCGAAATTCTGCACCAACATGAACGGGCCGCCCCGCAGATCCCACTTTTGGCCCCATTTATAGAGAAAATCGCTCGTGCCGAGAAAGCACATGGACAGGAGCGCAAAAACGATTTCCGGCGGCAACTTATCCTCCGTCAGGATTTCGCCGAGCAACGCCGTTATACTTTTCCGGCGGCGGATGGAATGCTACGGTTTGGTTTCTCACCGGTGTTAACATAAACAAATACGGGAGGCTATATGAGCCGCGAATATCCCCTTCGGCCCATTGTCGGTGTCGGGGCCATCATCTTCAGCGAAGGGAAAGTCCTGATGGCGCGGAGGGGCAAGGCCCCGGGGGTGGGAAACTGGAGCGTTCCCGGCGGGGCCCTCGAGCTGGGCGAGACGCTCGAGGAGGCATGCAAGCGCGAGGTGCTCGAAGAAACGGGCCTCGCCGTCGAGATCGTCTCGCGTTGCGCGGTTCTCGACCGCATCACGCGGGACAACTGGGACCGGGTGCAGTATCACTATGTCCTCGTCGATTTCGCATGCCGCCCCTTGGAAGGTTCGCTCCAACCCGGAAGCGACATCACCGAGGCAAGGTGGGTCCCGCTGGAGGAGCTGGAAAACATCGAACCCATGACGCGGGGAACGGCCAGAGTCATTCTCGACGCCGCCGGGGATTTGCAGGCGCAAAATATTTCCTTTTAATCCGGGCGCCCGCCCACCGGTTTTTGATTGCCCTTTGCCCACCCGTTTTTGACAGCCATTTGAAGATCGCGGAGAATCACGCCTGACCCCGGCCGCGAAGAGCGCTTTCAGCCAGCGGGAGACCAAGGTGAACGATGGGTCCGAGGATCATACCGCCGAACAAAACGCCCGAAAGGATTCGCTCTTCCTGCGGCTCGTGAGCCGCGACCTCGGCGAACCTTTCGCCGAGTTTCGAATCCGCTTCCAGGATTTGACCAACGAAACCAACCTTTTTGTACTTCGCGAGAGTTTGGCAGAACTCTCGGAGCCCGTTTACAGGCTGGACCGCCTCATCCGCGATCTTGTCGATACCGCCGCGATTGAATCGGGGGAGTTGATTGACAAGGAGGAGACCGTCGATTTGGCCGCTCTTCTCAGCGAGCAAATCAGCAAGCGGCTACGGCGCCTTCACGGATACAGGCTTCAGCCGGAAATACCGTCCTCGGCCCTTCACGTCACGGGCGACAAGGCCAGGCTCGCCACCCTGATAAACGACCTGCTTGACGCGGTGATACTTTTCTCCCCGGAGGGGGGCACCATTCTGGCCCGTCTGTCCCGCGATGAAGATAACATTTGCATTTCCACCGAAAATCGCGCGGCGCATTCTCCGCCGGCCGGGACCGGCACTATTCTCGAATGGCTTGACGCCTGTCTCCAGGAAGCCAAGGGCTTCGAAGGAGTGGGCATCGGTCTTTACCGCTCATACCTCACCGCCAGGTTTTGGGGCGGGGAATTAAATGTAGTAACGCCTCCGGGCGGAGGCGTATCGTTCACCTTATGCATTCCCTATAAAAAATAGAAAGCATTTTTATTCATGGAGAATTCCAGACGCATCTCGCCGGAAGCGTTGACCGATTTCGCCTCGGATGTGACTCAATCTCTCGGGGCGGCTGCGGATCGGGCCAGAACAACGGCGGAAGTGCTCGCCGCTGCCGACTTGAGAGGGATATCCAGCCACGGCGTCGCCGGTGGCACCGGGTTGAGGGAGCTCGTCGATCGAACCCGGCTGGATGCCATCGATATAACGGCGCTTCCCGAGGTGAAGCGGAAGAGCGGCTGGGCCGTCGCCGCGATGAACGCCAACGGCGGCCTCGGGCACCCGGCGGCGATGGAAGCCACCCAGCTCGCGGGCGATCTGGCCGAGGAATACGGCTGTGGCCGGGTCCACGTCCACGACGGGAATCATTTCGGGGCGGCCTGTGTATATGTCGAGGCGCTAATTGCCCGCGGATTCGCCGCCCGGGCCACCTGCACCGCGGGCGCCTGGATGATGCCTTACGGCGGAAGCCGCGTCCGGCTGGGAACAAACCCCATCGCCTGGGGACTTCCCTGCGGCGATGAAGCCATCGTCATCGATATCGCCACGACGCAGCGCGCGGTGAGCCCGGCGATTCGCGCCACGAGATCGGGCGCGCCCATTCCTCCCGATTATTTCAAGGACAAGGACGGCAACGTGCTCGAGGGGGTTGTTCCCTACGAAAGTTTGATCGGCGGATCGGTTCTTCCCTTGGGAGGGGAGACTTTCGGCTATAAAGGGTCGGGGTTGAACATTCTCGTCGAGCTGGACAACGTCATCGGCGGGGGGTCCACGGAGCGGGTCAAAAACATGCGGGAGACGCCTAAAAGCCGGGTGTCCCAGACCTTCGAAGCCTGGCGAATAGACTTTTTATTTCCCGAGGAGGAAGCCCGCCGCCGCCTGGAGGAAACCATCAGCGACATCAGGAAGTACGGGGGACCCGAGATGCTCCTCCCGGGCGAGCGCGAGGCGCGCCACATGGACGACGCCAGGGCAAGCGGCATCCCCTACGAAGAAGCCCAGTGGGAAATGCTCCGGGGCATATCCAAAGATACGGGAATCGAGGTTCCCGCCTCGCTTTCCGCATGAGGCCCCTTTAATAAATTATTCGCCGCCCCCGCTTCCGCCGGGGGGACTTTTTTTCGGAGCCCGGCCCCTCGAAACCGGCTCGCAGCCAATTTTCTCGATTTGCCTCTCGGTGGCTTCTTCCACGGTGAACGTCCATCCATCGATCGTTACCCGCTCGCCTTTTTTGGGGATGTGCTCAAACACCTCGAGGAGGTAACCACCCAGGGTTTCGTAGTCGCCCTCGGGCACGGGAATCGAAAGCTCCTCGCGCACCGCCTCGACCTCCATCCGGGCGTCCACCATGAATTTTCCGTCCGAAGTCCGCTGGAAAAGCCCGCCTTCGTCCACGTCGAATTCGTCGCTGATCTCCCCGACGATTTCCTCGACCAGGTCTTCCATCGTGACGACGCCCACGCAGCCGCCGTACTCGTCCACCACCACCGCGAGTTTCACTTTCTCGCGCTGCATGTTTTCGAGGAGTACATCCGCCGGCTGGGATTCGGGGACAAAATAAGGAGAGCGCATCAAATCCGGCTTTCCTTTGAGCGGGCCGTTGGCTTCCTCGCCGATCGCGATGATGTCCCTTGCGTTGACGGCCCCGACAATGTGATGAATCTCTTCTTTGTAGACCAGAATGCTGGAATGGCCGTCCCCCTTGATTCGCTCGATCACTTCTTCGATGGTGGACTCTTCGTCCACAGCCGAGACCTCGACCTGGGGCACCATTACATTCGCGACATCCAGATCGCCGAAAGACAAAATGCGTCCGATCATCTTTCGCTCGTCCGCCTGGAGGTCGCCCTCTCTAGGCTCCTCGACGAGGACCTCGAGTTCCTGGCGGGTGACGAAGGGGCTTCTGTGGTTTGTCTCGCTTCCCCGGTTCAGGACCGATTGGATCAGACGGTTGAGCAACCACACAATGGGATACACCAGCCCCCGCGCGGCCCATACAATCCGGGCCAGCCGGGGCGCGAGCGTGTCCGCGCGATCCTGGCAATAGCTCTTCGGGACCACTTCGCCGAAAATCACGATGAACGGGATGACCAATAGGATTGAAAGAAGCTCCCCGTACCTGGGGCCGACAAGCTCTATCGCCGCCAGAGTCGCCAGCGCCACATTGGTTACAAAACAGGCGTTGTGGCAGGTCAGAATCGTACCCATCAGCCACTCGGGCGCTTCGATCAGGCGCAGCGCCGTTTCGGCCCCGCGGTCACCCTCGTTCGCCAGGGTGCGAAGGCGGGCGCGGTTCGCGGAAATAATGGCTATCTCGGAGCCCGAAAAAAGCGCCTCGCCGATGAGGAGCAAAATTCCGATGGGAATGAAGGTCGTGAGAGACATTACCCTGGCTCCTCGGTGCGCATGGCCCGCAGCCGGACCACCCGGGTGTTCTCCACCCCGAGAACCGTGAACTCGACTCCCCCGTAGCGGACACTCTCGCCCAATTCGGGCACATGCCCCATCAGCGTGAACACCAGGCCGCCCACCGAATGGGCCTCGGAGTAGTCAGGAAGAAGCCAGCCGGTTTGCTCCGAGAAATCCCACAAAGGAACCCGCGCCTGGCATATAAAAGCGCCGTCGGGCTGTTTTTCGATATCCGCTTCCTCCTCCTCGTCGAACTCGTCCCGAATTTCACCGAATATTTCATCTAGCAGGTCGGTCATCGTCACCAATCCGGCGACCCCTCCGAACTCATCGGCCACAATCGCCAGATGGGTTCTCTCCTGCCGAAAGATGCGGAAGAGCGCATCGAGCTTCATGCCCTCGGGAACGATCAACGGCTCACGCAGCAACTCACGCGGCAATGCGAGATTGAGGTCGAATTGCGTTTGCCCCGAGACGCCCAGAAAATCCCTCAGATAAAGTATCCCCGCGATATGGTCGCGGTCGCCCTCGTACACGGGGACGCGCGAGTGGGCCGACTCTCGCACCAGTCTCGATATCTCGGAAAGCGGCAGACCGGCCTCCCAACACGCCATGTCCGTGCGGGGAATCGTGATCTCGCCAACGGTTCTGTCGTAAAATTCGAATATGTTCCGGATATAGGCCTGCTCGGTGGCGTCCAGCTCGCCCTCCTCGAGACCCGCCTCGACCAATGTCAGGAACTCGTCTTCCATCAGTATATTGCTCTGATCCCTCGCCGAAGCCCCCAAAAGAGACAGGACCGCGTTAGCGATTTGGAGGAATACCCAGCGGACCGGTTGGATAATACTGGTAAACCAGGCCAGCGGAATCACCAGACCCCGGGCCAGCGATTCGGGAAAGCGGGCCGCGAATGATTTCGGGGAAATTTCTCCGAACACCATCAGGATCGGCGTCATCAGGATGGGAGCGAGCCAACTCCGTCCCTCCCCTAAAACGATGATTATCCCGCCCGTGAATATCGCCGAAGCGACGATATTGACTATTTCATTTCCCATCAGGATGGAAATGATCAACCGGCGCGGGCGATCGAGCAGCGAGGCGATTTTTTCACCCAGCCGGCTTTCCTTGCGGAGAATCTGCACCCGGATACGGCTGAGAGAGAAAAAAGCCGTCTCGCTCGCGGAAAAAAATGCGGAGAGAAACATCAACAAAACGAAGGCGGCGAGCCGGAGGATTAAGTCCGCTTCCATGACCTAACCTTCAAGCCGAGGCCGAAAATACGGACCCGGCCCGCCGGGGACACGCGAGGTGGGAACCTCTTGAAAAAAGTCCGGGGGATGGGGTTCGTCCGGAGGTTCTGACGGGGTCATTACAGATCCAGGCTCCTCAAATAATCCCTGAACTGGGGACCGATATCGCCGCGGGCCAGCGCGAATTCCACGGTCGCCTGCAAAAATCCAAGCTTGTCTCCCACGTCATAGCGCTTGCCCTCGAACTCGTAGGCGAACACCGGGGAATTTTCTAAAAGTAAACGGAGCCCGTCGGTCAGCTGTATTTCCCCGTTGGCGTCGGGGGAAACATTTTCGAGACAATCGAATATCTCGGGCGGAAGAATATAGCGCCCGATGATCGCAAGGTTCGACGGCGCCTCGCTGGCGGGGGGCTTCTCGACCATGCCCTGGAGGGGGGTGAGCCGCGGGCCCGGCGAGGGGGCGTCGGCTGGGGTTGCACATCCGTATTTGGATATTTCCCCTTCATCCACCTCCATCACGGAAAGGATGGCGCCGCCGTGCGTCTCGTAAGCCTCGGCCATATGGCCGATGACCGGCTGCCGGCTTTGGATAATATCGTCGCTCAAAATCACGGCGAAAGGCTCGTCGCCCACAACGGATTTAGCGCAGAGAACCGCATGACCCAGGCCGAGCGGGGTTTTTTGCCGGATAGCCGCGACATGCGCCTTTTCGGCGACCTCCCGCGCAAGCGAATGCAGATCGGATTTTCCGCGGTTCCGGAGATGGTCCTCGAGCTCGTAGGAGACATCGAAATGATCGACCACCGAGACCTTGCCCCGCCCGGTGATGAATATGATGTCCTCGATTCCGGCGTCGAGCGCCTCCTGAACACCCATCTGGATCTGAGGCGTATCCACGATGGGCAACATTTCCTTGGGTATCACCTTGGTGGCGGGCAGAAAACGGGTGCCCAGACCGGCAGCCGGAAAAACGGCCTTACGAATTTTGCTCACGAGGTCAGCTCGCTGCCAGAAGACGCCGGGTGCGGAGTAGATGAGGGAATTGAGTCGTCCATTTCCGAGAAATCCTAATAAAAACAGGCAGTTTCGTCAAGGAATTAGTTTGTTCAAGAGGGCGCGGTCAAATGTGTCCTCATCCCAAACGGGAATATCGAGCTTCTCGGCTTTCGTGAGCTTCGAGCCCGGACTCTCTCCCGCGACAACAATATCCGTCTTTTTGCTTACGGTGCCGCCCACCCTTCCACCGAGATCCTCAATCGCCGCCTTCGCCGCGCCCCTTGTGCGTCCGGCGAGCGTCCCGGTCAGCACAAACATCTTCCCGGCGAAAGGACCCTCGCCCGCCTCCGCCGGCGAGGCGGGCGCCTCGGGCGCCACCCCGGCGTCGATCAAATTATCCACCACCCGCCGCGAGCGTTCGTCCCCGAAATAGTTGATGATGCTTTCGGCTACCCGGGGGCCGACCTCGTGGATTTCAATCAACGTCTCCCGATCTATCCGGGCGAGCGCCTCGATGCTCCCGAACCGGGCAGCCAAAACCTCGGCCAGATGCTCCCCCACATGCCGGATGCCGAGGCCGAAAATAAACCTCGGCAGGGGACGCCGCCTGGCCTCATCAAGCGCGGCAAGAAGATTATCGACTTTTTTCTCTTTAAACCCCTTGATCTTAATCAGTTCGTCGCGACGCTCCTGAAGTTTGAACAAATCCGCCGGCTCGCCGACAAACCCCTCGTCCACCAGCAAATTCACGATTTTCTCGCCGAGGCCCTCGATGTCGAGCGCCCCCCGCGAGGCGAAGTGGCGAAGGCTCTCCCTGACCACAGCGCCGCAAGCCGGGTTCGGACACCGAACGGCCGCCTCCTCCTCGTCACGGACGGAGGGTGTGGCGCACACCGGGCATTTTCGGGGAATCTTGTATTTTCTCGCTCCCGGTTGGCGCAAATCCTGTACGACGGCCACCACATCGGGTATCACATCGCCGGCGCGCTGAATCACCACCGTATCGCCTATGCGCACGTCTTTTTTGTTCACCTCGTCCTGGTTGTGGAGCGTCGCGCGGGCCACCTCGACGCCGCCCACCCGGACGGGCCTCAGCACGGCAACCGGGGTCAGAACGCCGGTCCGCCCGACCTGGACGATAATACCCTCGACAACCGTGTGCTCTTGCTTTGGGGGAAATTTATAGGCGATCGACCAGCGCGGGGCGCGGGAAGTGTAGCCCAAATCCCGCTGAAGTTCGAATGAATCCATCTTGATTACCATTCCATCCATTTCAAACGGCGAGGTATCCCTGCCGTCGATAAAATTCGCGTACCTCTCGAAAGCCTCTTCCAGGCTGCGGCATTTATGCCAATCGGGGCTCACGGGAATGCCCCATTCCGGCAATGTCTCTAAAAAGTGCGATTGGCTTTTGAATTCAAATCCATCCACCCGGCCTAAAGCGTAAATGCAGATTTTCAAGGGCCTTGAGGCGGTAATTTTGGGGTTCAATTGCCGCAGCGTCCCGGCGGCCGCATTTCTGGGGTTGGCGAACGGGGCCTCGCCGGCCTCCTCACGGACATGGTTTAATTTTCCGAATCCATCCAGGTCAAGAAACACTTCCCCGCGAACCGTTAAATAACGGGGTGGGGGCAGCCCGTCTTTTGACCTTTTTAGCCGATGTGGAATGTCCTTTATCGTCTGGAGGTTTTTCGTAATGTCCTCACCCTGGCTGCCGTTTCCCCGGGTGCCTCCGGATTCGAAATTGCCATCCTTGAAAACAAGTTCCACGGCGGAGCCATCAAGCTTGGGCTCGACGATGTATTCGAAATTTTTAATTTCGCGATCATAGGTCTGGGCCAAATACCGGCTCGCGCGCTCCTCGAATTCGCGGACCTCCTCCTCGCCCACCGCGTTTTCAAGGCTGCGCATGGGCGGATCGTGAATAAACTCGCCAAACGCCTCCAGGGGATCCGCTCCCACGCGCTGCGTCGGTGAATTGGGGTTTTGAAGGGACGGGTGTCCGGATTCGAGCTTCTGAAGCTCGCGCATCAGGCGATCGTACTCGGCGTCGGATACGAGAGGATCGTCGAGCGCATAATACCGGTAATTATGGAGGTGAAGCCGGTCGGCCAGTTCGGCCGCCCGCTTGAGAATTTCGCTGGTTAGCTCTATCTGGGAACTCATGGTGTGCCTGTCCGGCCCTGGGCGAAATGCGATATCGTCCGGATAAGAAGACCCTGCCCGGCTCTCCCTACAAGGATTTCAGGCGCTCCGAGGCCGCGGCGGCGGCGGCGGAATCCGGATATTTCTGGACGACCCGGCCCATCAACTCGCGGGCGCTCGCCTTGTCTCTCAGGTTTAAAAACGCGAGGGCTTCCTTTAAAAGCGCGTCAGGCGCTTTGTCGCCGTTCGCGTAATCCACCTGCACTTTATTAAAGGCCAAAATCGCCCGCTCGAAATTTTTTTCCTCGAAGTAGGATTCTCCGATCCAGTATTGCGCATCATCCGCGAGCTCGTGGGTCGGGTTCTTGGCAATAAAACGATTGAGTAAAAGCCGCGCCTTCGGGAAAATTTTTTCCACGTTGAAAATGCGGAGCGCTTCGTTGTATTCCGCTTCCGGTTCGGGCTGAGACGGTTGCCCCGATTGAGCGGGGTCCAACGGGCTTCCCGCGGGTGAAATCAGTACGGAGACCTCGGTCGATGATGCCGCGGG
>NYYB01000198.1 GCA_002685755.1 Nitrospinota bacterium | reverse complement strand
CCGCCGTCGCTCGTGACGCACGCCCCGTTCATGAAGTCGTTTTCCCCGGAGACCATGAAAGCGGCGAGGGCGGCCATCTCCTCGGGCTCGGCGAAGCGGCGGGCGGGTATCCCCTGGAGGCAGGAGGCGGCGTAGTCGGTATCCTCGGCGTATCGTTTCCTCGTGCGCTCGTTCAGGGTGGTGCCGGGCAGGATGCAGTTCACCCGGATTCCCCGGGGCCCCAGCTCGACGGCGAGGGCTCGGGTGAGGCTGTGGAGGGTGGCTTTCGTGGCGCAGTAGAGGACGTTATCGGCCACCCCGATTTCGCCGAAGATCGAGCCGATGTTGAGGATGCGCCCGCTCCCCTGGGGGACCATGAGCCGGGCGGCCTCGCGCGAGGCGATGAAGGCCGAGATCGCGTTGACGTGAAAGACGCGGATAATTTCCTCGTCCGTGAATTCGGTGACGGGGCCGGGGGCGCGGGCCCCGGCGCAGTTGACCAGGATGTCGAGCCCGCCCAGGTATTCCACCCCCTCGCGCACGATATCGCCCGCGCGGGTGCCGTCCGGGAGGTCGCAGGGGCGGCCCTCGGCGCTCGCGCCCGCGGCGCGGCAGGCTTCGATCGCGCGCTTTAATCCCGCTTCATTTCCCCCGCCGGCGGCCCAGATCGAAGCGCCCTCGGCGGCGTAGCGCTCGGCGATGGCGGCCCCGATGCCGCCGGAGGCTCCGGTAACGATGGCGCGCTGACCTTCGAGTCTCTTCTCAGGCATGGTGTCCTCCTCGTCATTTGGAAATGAATGATTCCGGATTTTTGGGAATTATGGGGCACCGGCCTTCTCTGTTCCAGCCCGGGGGAAGGAGATGTGTCGGTCTGACGAATTAGAGAGACAAAGCCTCCCCCCTATCGGGAGAGGAAGCGAAGCGGCAACCCGGACGGGCGGGCCGAGGGGGAGATTGACATGGGCGCGGCAGCCGCCAAATAGTACAGGGGGCGTTTCAAGAGACTTCGGGGACCGGGGTGAGGGTGACCGGAGGGGCCGTGCCGGCCTCGCCTGAGCCGGGGCTCACCGAGCGGGATGAGGGTCTTCCAGGCCGGAGAATCCCGCCGGGCCCGGGCGCCGCCCGCCGGTCCGATCCGAGTTATGCCTGCCCCGCCGAACCGGGTGATTTGGGGTTTTTAGGTGGAAAATGCCGCGAAACGGGGGGGGGTCGCCTGCAATCTGTGAGTATTTTCGAGGGGCGATGATTTCCGGTTGGAAGTGCCGCGAAAACGGAAGCAGGAGCATGGGTTCAGTGAGGAATTTCGAGGGCCGATGAGAACAATATCGATATTTTCGCCCTCCTCCCCGAATCGGGCGTTGGGGGCCATCGAGGCCCTCCGAGCGACAGCCCTCCTGATGGCGCTGGCGCTCATGGGCTGCGGGGAGGGCTTTGAGACCACCACCAGCCGGGGCTTTGGCGTCAAGGAGTGGCACCTGCGCCTCGAGGGCGGGAAGATCGAGGCGGTGGCGGTCTGGCCCCCGGGAAAAGGCCCGTGGCCGGCGCTGCTCCTGATTCACTCGGGCAAGGGGCGGGCCCAGCGCTTCTCGCGGGAGCTTTTTAGCCTCTCGCGCAGGGGCCTCCTGGCGATGAGCATCTCGCTACCGGGGTTTGGGGACTCGACGGGACCCGAGGATTTCGCCGGGCCGCGCAGCGTCGGGGCCGTCCTCCAGGCCACAGAATACCTGGCCTCCCGGAAGGATGTCCCCCCGGGCGGAATCGCCATATACGGCTTTGGCCAGGGGGCGACGACCGCCCTTCTCGCCGCTATCCGCGACCCCCGGATACGGCTCGTCGCCCTGGAGAGCGGGGTCTACGACCTCGGGGGGGCCTTCAAATCGCTGCCGCCCACCATGCGAGAGCGGCTGCGCTCGATCATGGGGGGAAGCGCCCGCGATAAACCCCTGGCCTACAAGGCGCGGTCTCCGAAATTCGAGGCGGACAAGGTGCGCGGCCCGGTCCTGATCATGCATTCAGAAGAGTCCCGGATATTTCCGGTGGCGGAGTCCGAGGGGCTGGCCGCGAAGCTGAGAGGCGCGGGGCGCCCCTTCCGTTTTGTGATGACCCGGGGGGGGCTCCGGGAATTCCTCCCCGGCCATCCTTCCATTAAGCGGTGGGTGGTCCCTTTCATAGGAGACTACATGGCGCTCAACACCCCGAATCCCTCGAAAAACTGATGTTTTTTCAGGCCATATCGTCCTAAAGTCACTCTCTAGCCTGCCGATACATCCTTATAGAGTCACTTGTCACACAGGAGATTTCCGAAATGAGTCAGGCCGATTTAATCTCCGGCGCAAATCCCGGCGGGGATAGTGCGCTTGTGGCAGGTCCGGCGGCGCCCTCTCCCGATCCGGGGTTCTCCCGTCTGCTGGACGACGCAACCAGCCAGAAACCTTACCCAGCTGCCCCCCCTTCGACTCCCGCAGTGACCAGTTATAATGTCCGTAACCTTTTGAATGGGCAATTCCCCCCCCCGGACAGCGGAGCGGGATACCTGTTCGCGAATATCGCGCTGAACGAAGAAGACTAGCGCCTGAGCGCACACGCTATTCCAGACGGATTTCAGTCTTTCTCAACCCTTATATTCCGCTTTTTCTAGCTGGTCTCACGAACCCTGCGAATACGCTCCCCGAGAGGAGGATGCGTATGAAAAAAGGTGACAGCCCATGCAGGAGGCGAAGGGTCGGCCAGGTTATTTTTGCAAAGCCTCGTCAAGGCCGAGGAAATGGCTTCAGCCCCTCCTGTGTGAGAGGCCGCGAATCGGTCGCACCAGAACTCCAGCCGCCTTGATATCCACCGGTAAAATGGCGCCAAGATGACTCCCCATATGGTCATGAAAATCCAAAGTGCCCCTATCGAGGAGGGTCCCCCTGGGATCGGTACAGGAGCCCCTAATGACATAAAAACTTCCGGAAACCGGAATAGCTGGTGGGCCAGGAATAGTCCTGCCGTGAGAGATACTCCACGCCCCGCGATGAGCAGCCAGATGTGATTTCCAACGTGGTGAGCAATTTCATGAGCCAGAATGGCCTCGATTTCTTCGGGGGCGTAATCCAAAACCGTATCCCCCAAAACAACTCTCCGGGAGGGTCCCCATCCGACAAGGGCGGCATTGCCCGCCCGTGTACGCCGGCTCATGTCCATCTCCCAAACTCCGCCTCTTACCCGAGAACCCGTCCTGACCAATAGGTTCTCCAGCCGCTCCACTAGGTCCGAATTCGTTATTCGCTTAAACCTGAAAAAAAGCGGGACGATCAGGACAGGCGTAACCAGGACCATAAAAATTCCGAATACCGTTCCGAGAACAGCGGAAATCCACCACCAACCGTACGGACGCCATGCCATGATCTGGGCTAGCGCCCCGGCCACTGCTCCTCCTATCAGGATATTCAGAACCAGGCTTTTTCCCTGATCCTTAAGCCATCCGCCGAGACTTTCATTCGACAATCCCACCGAGCGGGGCAAGCGAAATTCGGAGGCACAATCAAGCGGGAAGGCCGCGATGTGGTGCACGGCGACAAGCACGGCAAAATACATCGCCCCCGCCCAAAAGAGTGAGCCTCCCGCCTCGCGGAACCACTCCCCGGGCGCCATTATCCAGAAACCCGCGGGCACGGCGAATCCCACCACCGATGCGGCGAGACCGAGCCACAGCCGCTTCATCTGATACCGTCTCGCCCGGGTGGCCTCCTCGGGCCCCAGGATTTCAGCGTTCAATGAATTTCTCCGGAAGGAGGGCGAAAATATCGATCACTACATGGACATCTCCGCCCACCCCAATGGCCTCTGTTCCTAATCATAATAAATACAATGTCTTTGACATTGCCCTTCAATCCGAACAAAATGATACACTTAAGAATAAGGAAAATCCTCAAAGCTGAGCCATTTTGAACGCGATACGGAGAAGTGATGAACCAGGAACCGCCCTCCGATTCCTCCAACAGCATGGAATCCATCGAAAGAGAGTTCCCGAAACTCCTGCACCACCCCTTCGATCTCTCCCTCGATGAGTGGAAGGACTCCCTTGCCGAGGGCGGCATTTCGCTCAAGGAATTCACTTCCATCAAGAAAATCAGGCCCGACTCGAAATCGCTCAACATCATCATCGTCGACGGAGATTCAAGCGATGGAGACGAAATCCGCGCCCTGGACGAGGTGTGCGGAGAAGAGATTCCCGCCGCCATAGTCCTCGTCGAGACTCCCGGAAACGGGGCCAGGCGCGACGAAGATTCATCCTCCCTGCTGGCCGGTTTCGTGCCCAAGCCCATCGCCACCGAGCCTTTTCAAATTTCCATCCGGGCCGCGTTCCGCCAGACCGCCTATCGCCTCGCCGCGCACAGAGAGGAAAACCACCGGACCATCATTTCAAGAAACCTCGAGAACTTGACCCAGATCGGAATCGCGCTCTCGGCGGAGCAGAACAATCACCGCCTTCTGGATATGATACTGACCCGGAGCCGCGAACTCACCAACGCCGACGCTGGGAGCCTCTACCTCGTCGAGGAAACCCCCGAGGGGGAGAGAAGCCTTCGCTTTAAGCACACCCAGAACGACTCGAAAACAATTCCGTTCAAGGAATTTGTCATGCCGGCCACCAAGGCAAGCATTTCGGGCTATGTCGCCGTGACTGGAGAGTCGCTCAACATCTCGGACGTCTACCAAATTCCCAAAGGCGTCGAATATGGCTTCAACCAGAGTTTCGATCAAAGCGTCGGATATCGCAGCATGTCGATGTTAGTCGTCCCGATGACCGATCACAAAAACGAGATAACAGGCGTTCTCCAGCTAATTAACGCAAAACAGTCCCCGGATATTCTCCTTCCGGACCCCGCCTCGGCCGATAAAAATGTTATTCCCTTTGACCCCGCAATCCAGCAAATTATTCAATCGCTCGCCAGCCAGGCCGCCGTGGCACTCGAGAATTCCATGCTCTTGGAAAGCATCGAACAAACCTTCGAAGGTTTTGTCAAAGCATCCGTCCACGCTATCGAGCAACGGGACCCGATCACGTCCGGTCACTCGGAGCGTGTAACGGATCTTACCTGCGGCCTGGCAGAGGCGGTTAGCAAAATCAAAACGGGCCGCTATGCGGACGTCGAATACACCGAAGAACAGATGAAGGAGCTCCGCTACGCGGGACTGCTGCACGATTTTGGAAAAATCGGAGTTCGAGAGAGCGTTCTTGTCAAAGCGAACAAGCTCTATCCTTTGGAACTGGAAGTCGTGAAAAACCGGTTCGCGACTATCAAGCGAAGCATACAAAGCGAATACCAGGAAAAAATGATTCATCTCGCCCTCGGCGGAAACAAGGACAAAGTGAAAACGCTACAAGCAGAGCTCGAACAACGTCTCGAGGAAACGGGCAATCTTATCGACCTGGTTCTCCGGTCGGATATCCCCTCAATGATGCCGGAGGGAGAATTCGATGAACTGCTGAAGCTGGGCGAGTTCACCTACACGGATATCGACGGCACGGAGCACCCCTACCTGACCCAATACGAATTAAACTGCCTTACCATTCAAAGAGGAAATCTCACCGAGTCCGAGTTCTCCGAGATTCAGTCTCATGTATCCCATAGTTACAATTTTGTTGTTCAAATTCCCTGGATAAAAGAATTGCGCGGAATACCTGAAATTGCCTATGGTCACCACGAAAAACTCAACGGGGAAGGATACCCGAGAAAGCTGCACGAAGAAGAGATTGTCCTTCAGGCGCGGATGATGTGCGTTTGCGATATCTTTGACGCATTGACTGCATCCGATCGTCCCTACAAAAAAGCCGCGCCCCTTGAAAAGGCAATTCAAATCCTCAAATTCGAAGTAAAAGATAACCATCTGTGCCCCGAATTGGTCGATATTTTTATCAAGGATAAAGTTTACCAAGTGGTCGAAGCCTTTGCAGACCAGGAATACGAAGAACCCGAACCGAAGTCTTAATCCATCGGAGTTTTCTGTGAGTCTCCGCTTCATCGATCTGAGAAGCGACACCGCCACCCGGCCGACGCCGGAGATGCGCGAGGCCATGAGCAGAGCGGAGGTGGGCGACGACTCCTCCGGTGAAGACCCCACTGTCAACGCGCTCCTCGAAAAAGTCACCGATATATTCGAAAAAGAAGCGGCCCTGTTTGTTCCTTCAGGCACCCAGGCCAATCAAATCGCCATAAAGGTCTACACCCAGCCGGGCGAGGAGGTAATTGCTGATGTGGGTTGTCATCCCTACAGGAGCGAGCTGGGAGCCGCCGCCTTGATATCGGGAATTCAGTTCTCCTTTGTCCCCGCCCTCAGAGGGGTTTATTCCCGAAAGGAGGCGGAGCAGGCTCTCCACCCGGTTTCGGAAAGGTCTCCTCGAACCGCGATTATATGGGTGGAAAATACGCATAATGCCGGCGGGGGTCAGGTTTTCCCCATCGAAAAACTTAAAGAGCTGCGGGCGCTTTCCCTCGAACAGGGGATTCCGCTTCACATAGACGGAGCGCGAATTTTTAACGCCTTCGTCGCTTCGGGGGTCCCGCCAAACCAGTGGGCCAAAGAGTGCGATTCCTTGAATTTTTGCCTTTCCAAAGGATTGGGATGTCCCGTGGGCTCCATTCTTATAGGAGAAAGAGATTTCATCCGGGAGGCCCGGAGGCGTCGGAAAATGCTGGGCGGGGGTTGGCGTCAGGCTGGCATACTGGCAGCTGCCGGGCTCCACGCGCTGGACAATCACATTTCCCGTCTTGAGGAGGACCACCAAAACGCCCAGCGGTTTTCGGAACTGGTATCGGGCATTCCCGGCGTCCGCCATGTCCACGAAACGACACCGACAAATATCGTTTACCTCGATGTGTCCGAAACGGGTCAAACAGCGTCGAGCATAAACCAACGGCTCCAAAAAAACGGCGTAGCGCTCTCCGTTCCCGGAGAAACAACTCTTCGGGCGGTCACACACATCGATATTTCGAGCCAGGAAATAGACAGGGGGGCCAAGGCATTAGCTGAGGCCGTCGCGTGAGCAAACAGGCTCGCGTTGTTGTCCTCGGCTGCGGAACATCCACCGGTGTTCCGGCGATTGGTTGTCTCGAACCGGTGTGCCTTTCGGAAGATACTAAAAACAAACGCCTGCGGCCAAGCATCCTCATCGAAAACGGCGGATCAAATCTTTTAGTCGACACCGGCCCCGATTTACGACAACAGGCATTGACTCATGGTTTGCGGCGGGTCGATGCGGTGATATACACGCACTACCATGCCGATCACACTAATGGAATTGACGATTTGCGCGTTTTCAATTTTCTCATGAAAAAACCGATCCCCTGCTATGCCTATCCGGATTCCGCTACGGTACTTCGAAGAAACTTCAGCTACATATTCGGAAACGAAAACCATTACACCGGATTCAGGCCAAAGTTAACGCTTGAGGAAGTAAACGATGAATCCTTCGAGGCCGCGGGACTGAAAATTCAACCACTCGATCTGGAACACGGAGGAAACCGGGTAATGGGAATCCGGATTGGAGATTTTGCCTATGCGACTGATTGCAGCTCCATACCGGAGGATTCGATGTCAATCCTAAGAGGAGTCCGGGTGTTAATCATCGATGCCCTTCGGCATCGGGAACATCCTTCTCATTTAACGATTGAGCAGGCGATGGAAATCGTGGATGAATTGAAGCCCAAGGAAACTTATTTCACCCACACCAATTACGAACTGGAATACCATGAAACCAACCGAAACCTACCTTCCGGCGTTGAGATGGCGTATGACGGACTAACACTGGGCATCAATCTCTAATCCGGTTTTCATTCCGGCTCGGAGCGTTTTTCCTCCGGAGCCGCTCCTTCCTGCTTGCCTTCAAGATGATCTTTAATTTCATTTCCTTTTCCGCTGAGCACGACCCGATCGTCGGTTTCCGGTACAAGATCGAGATAAAGCAAATAGCCCGAGAAGAAATAAGGAATCGAGGTCGTCATCATCCCTGCCTGCACTATAATCTGCCCTATTATTTCTCCCCCGAATAGGCCATGGAACAATTGCCAGACGATAAACCAGACCATCATATAGGTCATGACAAGCGCGGCGATAAGACGTTCTCCACCGGAAGATATATCTCCCGCCATGCGAAACGATTCTGAAAACGGTGTTCCATGGAGCAAGGAGACCAACGAAGCAAAGTAGTAGCGAACGGCGGGCCCGATAACGACAAAAGCGGCAACCGAAATGGCAATGGGAAGCCCCATGGGACTATCCCCTAAAAACAGGCCTACGATCATCAATCCCAGCCACAAAGCTAGAATTCCTAATAATTGAATCCCAACGAAGTAGGCCAAATCCACCGCCACCACCCGGCCCAGCCGCGAGTAGGCCTCTGCCACATCCCAGACATCCTCGTCCCCCGCCCTTCTCGATTCCAACCGCAGGATGATTAAAACCAGAATAAAAGTTTGGATAACGCGGATAATCAGCTGGGAGAAAAGAATCCGCGGAATAAGGGAAATGGTCGGACCGCCGCCTTTGAAAATGTCCTCCACCGAGGGATGGATATAGATAGCGAGCAAAGAAAAAGGCAAATACGCCAACAATACCCCAGCCGTCAACCCGAAAAAATACTCCCAATGAAGCCGAACGCCGAACTCCAGGTATTTTGACAGCGCCCTCAAATACCTTTCTCCGGTCATACGTCATATCTCCAAAGCCCAGGGGTTCTTTTTGGTTAACAAAGTCTTATAAGAAATTTATAATTTAATTGCCTTTAGACAACAGGGAAAGATACACTAGCAAGAAGATTTTTTCAGCAACCCCCATGTAGTCCCAAAGGTACCGCCCTTGGAGACCGGCCATAGGCTAAGGCTTGACCACCCGCCGCATATGGCCATTATTGCTTGTGACGAATCAAGAATCCATATCCCAATCCCCGTCGGCCTCCCCCATTGTCGACAAAATTTCCTCCCTTGGGAGGCACACTCTTCGTATCGTCGCCGAAATGGGGAAAATGGCGATGTTTCTTGGTTCTGCACTCTTCCTCCTTGTCAGGCCGCCGTGGCGGCCCAGACTCATTATCCGGCAAATTTATTTCATCGGGGTGGGCTCCCTGTCTATTGTCCTCCTTACCTCTCTTTTCAGCGGGATGGTATTAGCTCTTCAGGGTTTCTACACTTTAGAGAAGTACGGCTCCGAAGGGCTGCTGGGAACAGCCGTTGCGCTAAGCTTAATTCGGGAGCTAGGCCCCGTTTTAACCGCTCTGGTTGTAACGGGCCGCGCAGGGTCCGCGATGGCCGCCGAAATCGGGATAATGGTCATTACCGAACAAGTCGATGCGTTAAAAAGCATGGCCGTGAATCCGCTTCAAAGACTTGCTTCGCCCCGAATCGCCGGTGGCTTTTTGGCGATTCCTCTTCTTACGGCCATATTCGACGGGGTTGGAATTTTCGGTGGCTATCTGGTTGGCGTTAAGCTTCTCGGACTAAGTTCGGGAACCTATTTCGGCCACATGGAACTTCAGGTAAGCATGTCGGACATCTCGGGAGGATTCATAAAATCCCTGGTATTCGCACTTCTGGTGACATGGGTTTCCTGCTACAAGGGGTACCATTGTGGGCATGGAGCCGAGGGCGTGGGAAAAGCCACCACTAGCGCTGTCGTTTTATCCACGGTTTTGGTGCTAATTGGGGACTACATTCTGACATCGCTCCTTTACTGATAAGAGAGGGAATGTAAATTGTCACAACGGGGCATCGAAATTATCGTTGGCGTTTTTGTTTTGTCGGGGATCGTCGCACTGGGATACTTGTCTATCCAACTTGGGGGACTGGATCTGTTAAGCACCGGCAAATACGGCGTTACCGCCAAGTTCACCACCGTTTCCGGTCTGAGAGTAGGTGCATCTGTTGAAATGTCGGGTGTAAAAGTCGGCCAGGTCAAAAAAATCAACCTGGTTGGAGAAGACGCTCTCGTCTCCCTGCATCTTGATAATTCCTTGAAACTCTCCAGAGACTCGATTGCCTCCATCCGGACAAAAGGGATTTTAGGAGACAAGTACATTCTTCTTTCCCAGGGAGGATCTGACACCCTTATCAAACCTGGAGGAAAAATCAGGGAAACCGAACCACCCATCGATATCGAAAAACTCATTGGCGATTTCATTTTCGGGAAGGTGAAGTAGCCTTCGGGACACCCGGCCTCAAGATTATCGCCCATCACCTCCTCCGAGATTGCCCGTTTCCCGGTATTTATAAAACATCCTATTTCCGATAGAATTAAGTGGCTCGATGTTCCGGCGCTATCCCTCGGAGCACCTTATGGGTACAAACTACCTATAATCAATTACTTAAGGAGATGCAGCGTCCATGCTTAAGTCCTCCCCCTACAAATTAGCAGTTCTGGCCATCGCCATTGCTGCTTTTTCCGTGGTGCTCCTCGCCGGCGAAACCAGGGCAGACGAGGCCAGGGCCGGCGAAACCAAGGCTGGCGAGGCCACCAATCAAGTCAAAATGGGAATCGAATCCGTTCTGAATATCCTTCGGGATCCCGCTCTCAAGGGAGATGAAAAAATTCCCGAAAGGCGCGTTAAGCTCCGCCAAGCAATTGGCGAACAATTTGATTTCAACGAAATGTCTCGCCGATCGCTCGCCCGGCAATGGAAAAACCGATCGGCCGAGGAGCGGACCGAGTTCGTGGATTTATTCAGCGTGTTGATGGAAAAAAATTATGTTGGAAAAATCGAGGCTTACACGGACGAAGTCATCAAGTACAAAAAAGAAGACATTGACGATGATTTCGCCAACGTAAAAACAGTTGTCGTCATGAAGCGAAAAAAAGAAATCGCCATCAACTACCGGCTTCACAAGGTCGCGGGGAAATGGCGCGTCTACGACGTCGTGGTCAAGGGCGTTAGCTTGATCAATACATATCGGCAACAGTTTCGAAGCATCATCAAGAGAACTTCCTACGACGAGCTCGTAAAAATCCTCCGGCGAAAGAAAAACGAGGGATAGTAGGGTCACCCGCCGCGGGCGGGCGGCCGTCCACTCTTGGCAGTGGAAACTTTCGCGCCACCTCCGAATGTTCGCGCAACCCTACCGCCTCACGCTGAACGATCAAGTGGTACCGCGTTTTTTCGGCCAAATCCAGAGCCCGATGAAGCGCCTCCTCAAGGTCCTTTTTATTCAAAGCGCCTTCGGGGCACCGCTCCCAATCCCCCATTGCCTGCCAGGCTTCCCGGTGATATTCGGCGAACCGGCGGCCAATTCGCCCCAGCGTATTAGCTATTTCCTCCGCGATATCCTTTTCCACCTGAAGCTGATCGAAATGACTCACCGCACTCGCCTTCTATATAAAAACACCTACCCGGGTTCCTCTCTCAGGCCCTGTTCTCTTTTGGCAATCCAAACGATAAAACCACGCCAATACTTCCGGTAGCGACAATGGCAACGGGCATAACCGTCAAAATACTCCAAACATCTCCCAGGGCGCCCACACTGATAGCAATCAGGCTCCCCAGGAACCACACGACACCGAGCATCATTGCCGAAACCAGCGCCTTGTGCTCCGGAGCCACCTCCTGGGCGTACGTCACGGAAGCACCCATCGGAGAATACAAAATCGCCCCGGCGAGCATCAAGAAAATAGTTTGGAGTGGTTCGGATACCATAAAAGTGACCCCGAGCACCGGGATTCCGAATAACAGCCCTCCGATCATGACCAATCTCCTACCCAATCGATCGGAAAGGTGGCCTCCGTAAATCCCTCCAATCGCCGCCGCGAAAAGAAACAAAGTAATGGACCTCCCGCCTGCTCCCACAGATCCCCCGGCACTCACAACGTAAAGCGGCATGTACGTCGAAACCAGCATCGTCACCGTCGTACGGCATAAATTGACCAGCCACATAATCAGGAGCGGGCGAACAAGATCGGAAAGGGAGCTGAGCGTTTCCTGAAAATTCACCGTCAGGGGCAAGGATGTTTTTTCAATTTTCGGGGCTATGAAGAAAAATGGGATTCCAATTACTAAACCAAGAAGGCCCCCTATCGGAATCGCATCGAGTCCCCAGGTCGTAACGAGAAAGGTGGAAATCGCCGCGCCGATTCCAACGCCCAGACGGCCACCGGCGACATAAACCGAAACACCGAGCCCTTTTCGCTTTCCCGAAATCTGCGCCGCAATGACCGACGCAACAGGATGAAAGCAGGCTGATCCCCCACCTGCCAAGAAAATAAGCAAAAGCATCGAGGAGTAGTTCTGCATGTATACCAAAAGGGTGACGAACGCACCGCCGATGGGACCCAGCGCAATCAGCCATCCCTTCCTGACCCGGTCCGCGAAATAGCCGAACAGCGGCTGGCCTATGGCCCCGGAGAACGCGAACATGCTGGCCAAGAGGCCCGCCATGCTCAGGGAAAGATCCATTTCCACTACGAGAAGAGGGAGGATCGGCGGAAGAAAACCGAAATACGAGTCGTTTGCGATATGAGCGATTACAAGAGAAAAAATTCCCCGCTTCTGAAACTTCGTGTTCTCAGGTGCGTCATCAAGTGTTGTAGTCAAATCTCAATCCACCAATCATAGGCAAAACCTTCCCAACAGGGGAGCGCGGTAATTAGGCCATTTTTTCGATAATACCCGGGAGCGCCGCCAAAGCTTCGTCCACTTTTTCGACATCACGGCCACCGGCTTGGGCGAAATCCGGCCGCCCTCCCCCTTTTCCGCCCACCCTGGCGGCCAAATCTTTCACCAAATTTCCCGCATGATACCGTCCCGACAAATCCTTCGTAACACCGGCCGCGATCGAAACCTTACCGTCCGAAGCCGAAATGACCACCGCCACACCGCTCTTGAGCTTGCCCTTTGCGGCATCAATCAGCTCCCTCAAACTTCCGGGTTCGAGCCCATCCCTTCGAATGGCCAGAACCTTTATTCCCCCGATGTCCCGGGCATCTTTTACAAGATCACCCACCTCGGTGCGGGATTGCTTCTCCCGTATCTGGCGTAATTCCCGCTCCATCGAACGATTCTGCTCTATCAACCGCCGGACGCGTTCGGCCTCCTCGGAGGGCGGCGCCTTGGTCATCTCCGCGATCTCGGCGAGAAGATTGTGCTCCCGGCGCACATGTGCAAAGGCGTTCCCGCCCGTTACCGCCTCGATGCGCCGCACCCCCGAAGCGACGCTGCCCTCGTGGATGATCGAGAAGAGTCCGATATCGCCCGCGGCCCCCGTGTGAGTTCCCCCGCAAAGCTCCTTGCTGAACTCTCCGACGGAGACCACCCGCACATCGTCGCCATAGCGCTCGCCAAACAGCGCCGTCGCCCCCGACTCTAGCGCCTTGTCGATGGACATGACCTCGGTGGAGACCGGGGCGTTCTCGCGAATTCGCTCGTTCACGATGTCATCGATGCGCTCTTTTTCGCGGGGAGTAATCTGGGCGAAGTGCGTAAAATCAAACCGCAGATGGCCCCGTGAGAGATGGGAGCCGGCCTGTTTGACGTGATCGCCCAGGACTTCCCGGAGGGCGAACTGGAGGATATGGGTGGCCGTGTGGTTGAGCTGGAGGTCGCCGCGCCGCTCTGCGTCCAACGCCACCTCGACCACCTGGCCCGTCTTCAGCGTTCCGCGCTCGATCTTGACGCTGTGGACATAGACATCGGGCAGGGGCTTTTGCGCGTCGATGACCTCGGCCGAGCCCTCCGGCCAGGTGATTCTTCCCCGGTCACCCTCCTGACCGCCCGACTCAGCGTAGAATGGCGTCCGGTTGAGGACGACCTCCACCTCCACTCCCTCGGAAGCACTCTGCGCCCGGTCATTGTCAATTACGATGGCCGCGACCTTGGAGCTGGTCTCTATTTTAGAGTATCCGAGAAATTGGGTAGAGCCGTGGGCCTCCCGGATTTCGTGCCATACCGGGGAGACGCCTTCTTCGCCCGAGCCCTTCCAGTGGGCCCGCGCGCTCTGGCGCTGCTCCTCCATGGCGCTGTCGAAGGCCGCGCCGTCGATCTCGAGGCCGTGGATGGCCGCCGTCTCCTCGGCCAGGTCGCGGGGATATCCATAGGTGTCGTGCAGGACAAATACCTCTTCGCCCGGCACCACCGATAACCCAGCGTCCTTCGTCGTTATGCTGAGCTCGTCCATGCGAGGCTGCCCCAGGCTCAAGGTATGGGCGAAGCGCTCCTCCTCACCCAACGTCACGCGAGCGATGTAGTTGAGGTTCTCCCGAAGCTCGGGGAAGGCATCGCCCATCATGTCCGTGACGACACCCGCCGCCCGGTAGAGGAAGAAATCCTCGATTCCGAGCATCCGGCCATGGCGCATGGCCCGCCGGGTGATCCGGCGAAGAACGAAGCCGCGGCCCTCGTTGCTCGGCAGCACGCCTTCGGCGACGAGGAAGGCGACCGAGCGGATGTGATCCGCGATCACGCGGAAGGATACGTCCGCCGCCGGGTCCGCGCTGTTCT
>NYYB01000197.1 GCA_002685755.1 Nitrospinota bacterium | reverse complement strand
TGCCCTGCAATATCTCCTTCCGGATGCCGGAGATCTCGCTCTTTGCTTTTTCCAACGCTTCTTTGCCGGCATCGGGGGATACTTTTTTGAGAATTTGGCGAACCGCCACCGTTTCATTTTCCTTGTAGCGTGAGCGAGTTTTCTCGTAGTGGGTCTTCAACTCCCCCTCGGTCAGCGTGACCTCCCCCGAGACGGCTTCAAAGGGAAGATACCACCACCGGCTCCTACGCTTTTCGCCGGCCCGGAAGGCTTCCTTGTTTTTATCGAAATAGGCGCCGAGATCATCGTCCTTGACGGGAACCTCGTCGGCAAATTCCGTAGGATCAATCTGGAGCATTTCAACTTGAATCCGCTCGCTTGCCCATCGAAAGGCGGATCGGATTTCGTTTTCGCTCACCGTCGCACCGAGCCCCAGGTAACGGCGAAGGCGCGCTCTGGCCACCGCGCGCCTTCGCAATTCCTCGTACTGTCTTGGGTTCAGCCGGTTCTGCTGCAATATCTGCCGGTAGCGGGTTTGATCGAAGCGGCCCGCAATCTGAAACGAGGGCTCTTCCTGGATGCTGATCGCCACCTCGTCGTCCACGATATTGATGCCCAGACGCGAGGCCTCCTCGAGTTGGAGTTTTTCGGAAACAACTTGCTGGAAAGTAGCGCGGCGGAGGTTCAGCTGCCTCTCGAGCTCGGGCGTGAAGTTGTCGCCTAACTGTCTTCGCATGAGTTCGGCCTGCTGGAAGTAGTGGTTCTCGAACTCCTTCACAGTGATCGGGGTCTCATTCACCCAGGCCGCGACCCGCCCGCCCGGAACCGCCTGGCGCGAGGACATGGAATACCCCCCCCATGAGACGAAGGTGAGCGCCACGAATCCCAAAAGGCCCTTGAGCAACCAGGTATTTCCCTTTTCCCGTAAAAACCGAAGCATTTAAACTTTTCTCCCGAAAAAATTCGCCCCCGAAGCTCGCCAGGGCGAAACATACCGAAAATGGAAATTGAGGGTAGCTCAGCGCGCCCATCGCCGCAACGGCGGCCACCCTTAAGCGGAAAGCGAGAACATCTTGGGCCGGTGCCATCCCGCTGGCTCACGCTCCGGAGCACGAAAAGGCATATTCCCCCTAAATACTGGTTATTACTTGATTTCTCTGGCTCCGGGTGCTACAAAACAAGTCGGTTTTTAAACATGTGCGCCCATCAGCCCAGCGGGATTCCCTCAGATATGGTCCTCAAATCCATCTTGGGCCTGTTCTCCAACGACTTGGCCATCGACCTCGGGACCGCAAATACGCTCGTCTATGTGAAGGGCAAGGGGATCGTCCTCCGGGAACCCTCCGTCGTCACCGTCCACAAGGACAGTAAACAGATCCTCGCCGTGGGAAACGAGGCCAAGGCCATGCTCGGCCGAACCCCCGGGCATATCGTCGCCATCAGACCGATGAAGGACGGAGTCATCGCGAATTTCGATATTACAGAAGCCATGTTGCGCTATTTCACCCAAAAAGTTCACAACAGAAAAACCCTCGTAAGACCGCGGATGGTGATATGCGTTCCATCGGGGATTACCCAAGTCGAAAAGCGTGCCGTACGCGACAGCGCCGAGAACGCCGGCGCTCGGGAGGTGTACCTCATCGAAGAGCCGATGGCGGCGGCCATCGGCGTCGGCCTTCCGATCGAGGAGCCGGGCGGGTCCATGATCGTGGATATTGGAGGCGGGACGACCGAGGTCGCAGTCATTTCCCTGGCCGGGATCGTTTATGCCCAATCCGTCCGCGTGGGCGGAGACGAAATGGACGAAGCGATCATCAGCTACATCAAGCGCAACTACAATCTCCTCATCGGCGAGCGAACGGCCGAGGAGATTAAGATTGAAATCGGCTCGGCTTACCAGGTAGGCGAGAGGAAAACTATCGAAATCAAGGGGCGTGATCTCGTCGCCGCCATTCCCAAGACAATTGTGGTCAGCGACGAGGAGATCCGCGAATCGCTTTCCGAGCCCGTGAACGCGATCCTAGAAGCAGTCCGAAGCGCTCTTGAAAGCACTCCGCCCGAACTTGCAGCGGATATTGTCGATCGGGGCATTGTCCTTGCGGGCGGAGGAAGTCTGATCCGGGGCGTGGACATTCTCCTTCGGGAGGAAACCGGCCTCCCCGTCACGGTTGCCGAAGATCCGCTTTCAGCCGTGGTAATGGGCACGGGGAAGGTGCTCGATGAACTGGACCTCCTTGGCAAACTCGCCGTTTAATTTTCACCGCTTTAGATTCGATGCCGCGCTTTTCTCGTCAACCGACGGAAAACGGATAGATGCTCGAAATTCTCCAAGAACGGCGTAACGCCACTCTTCTGACGGCTCTCTTCCTCGTTTGTTTCGTCCTCATGTCCCTCAGTGCCCGCCGGCGCGGAGGCACAACGGTCTTCGAGGAAATAGCTCTGGGAATATCGGGGCCCCTCGTTGAAACGGCGGCGGCCCCGAAAAGATGGATGAGCGACATCTGGAACAGTTACATCGCTCTTCGCGGGCTTCGAGAAGAAAATGACCAGCTATTGAGTGAACTTGCCTCCCTAAGAGGCATCTCCGTTCGGGCCCAGGAGCTTCAATCCCGGGTCAAGCGACTGGAAGAACTGTTGGGAGGTGTCCCCGGCAAGAAAGATGGATTTCGGCTCGCGCAAATCGTTGGGCGCAACCAAAGCCCATACGGGAAAATATTGATTATCGATCAAGGGCGAATAAATGGAATTCGCAGGAATATGCCGGTCCTTCACCAAAAGGGAATTGTCGGAAGAATTTTCCGGGCTGGCCAAACGGTTAGTCAGGTTCTCTTGATAACAGATTCGCGCAACTCGGTTGATGTGATCGTCCAAAGGACAAGGGAACAAGGGGTTTTCTCGATTTCCGCCAGGAACGAAGGTGAGGTTAGGTACATACCGGCCGACGCCGATGTCAAAGAAGGAGATCTTCTTATTTCGTCAGGCCTGGGTGGTATTTTCCCCAAGGGTCTTCCGGTCGCTCGCGTGTTAATCGCTTCAGGTAAGGGGAAGCAACTGTTCCAAAAAGTTAGGGCAACACCCACCGTGAATTTCAACAAGCTCGAGGAAGTTCTGATTGTTCTTGCCACACTTAAGGATAACCCCTGGAAATGACCGTTCTCTTCTATATCTTCGCCGCGGCGGGAGCCATCGTTTTTCAAACGACCTTCACGGAATATTTTTTCGTTTGGACAACCGCCCGGCCTGACGCCATGCTGCTAGTCACACTTTATATCGGCGTGCGGCGGGGTCCGGAAAGCGGACTTGTCACGGGGTTTTTCCTGGGGTTGCTCCAGGACATCCTGTCGGGGGGGTTGCTTGGCTCTAATTCGCTATCCAAGGGGCTTTTGGGGTACCTGACCGGTGGATTGGTAAGAAATATCGCAAGGCGCAATTGGTTTTTTCTGGCCACTCTCGGATTCTTCACCACCTTGTTCGATGTTGTTTTGTGGGCGCTTCTTTCACTTTTATTTCAACCCGAACTTGGAATTTCCACGAACTACTGGTTTGATTCGCTCAAAACGATCATCTTGAATACTGTGTTGGCGCCATTCGCCATTCATTTATTGAGCATAATCGAAGGTCGGATCGTTCCTTCATCTCTCGGCATACCCTATCCCAACAGATCATAGAACATTATGAATAATTTACCTCAACGCAAGAATACGAATATCCCCGATGCGCTCCGAAAACGGGTCAAGATCCTGGCGGCCATATCCGCCGTAATTCTTATTGGGCTTTTCGCGCGCCTCTGGAACCTCCAGGTCATTCAAGGGGGAAAATTTCGTTCCCTCTCCGAGAATAACCGGATTGCCTCTCGGATTGTAAGGAGCCCGCGAGGCTTGATTTTTGACAACAGCGGAAATGTCCTTGCGGACAATCGGCCTTCCTTCAACGTTTACATCATCAAGGAAGAAGCAAATAATCTGAAAGAAGAAATCCGACTGTTGTCCATGGCAACAAACCAATCCTACGAAGAGCTTCACAAGAAGATTCGAAGAGCAAGCCCTTTTCGGCCTTACCTCATTAAGGCGGACGCCGATCGCCGTTCCGTGGGATTTCTTGAGGAACATCGCCCGGAACTTCCAGGCGTTTTCATTCAGGTCGAACCGCTCCGGCATTATCCAAACGGATATGACGCAGGCCACCTCATCGGTTATCTTGGCGAAATAGGCGGACAAAAACTCAAGAAATTAAAGAAACTTAATTACAGGCAAGGCGATTTAATCGGTAAATCTGGCGTGGAATTTTCTCAAGAAAAATTCCTGCGGGGAGAAACCGGATTCAAGCAAGTGGAGGTAGACGCTTACGGAAGAGAACTTCGCGTCATTCGACCCTTCATTAACAAGCCTGGTTTTAACATTCAACTCACTCTCGATTACAAGCTCCAATCCGAAGCCGAAGAGCTTTTCAAGGAATACGAAGGCTCCATCGTTGCCATCGATCCTTCCTCAGGCGCAATATTGGCCATGGTCAGCAAACCCTCCCTCGATCCCAACAAATTCGCAGGAGGTATTTTGAGCGGAGATGATTGGCGGGCCCTCACGAAAGACCCCTTAAAACCGCTTCAAAACAGGGCCCTTCGGGGCCAGTACCCTCCTGGGTCGATATTCAAAATTGTCATGGCCTTTGCGGCCTTATCCGAAGGAGTAGTTACTCCCGAAGAAACCTTCTATTGCAACGGGACCTTCCCCTTTGGCGGCAGGATCTTCAACGACTGGAAAAGGGGCGGACACGGCCATATCAACTTGGTCCAATCTCTCGCCCAAAGTTGCGACGTATATTATTACAACGCGGGAAACAAACTCGGGATTAGCCGAATCGCTGCGGTTGCCAAGATGTTTGGCCTGGGCTCCCCAACTGGATTCGCCCCTCGAGAAAAAGGAGGATTGGTTCCATCCGACAAGTGGAAAAGAAGGCGACTCAAGGAGCGATGGTATCCTGGCGATACTATCAGCGTATCCATCGGACAGGGATATAATCTAATCACTCCGATTCAGGCGGCGAATCTCATAGCGACAACCGCAAACGGCGGCACTTTATGGAAGCCTTTTATCGTTAGGAGGGTGTTCGGAGAAAACGGAAATATCGTTTTCGAACATAAACCTACAGCCATTCGCCAAATTCCAATCAAGCCGGAAATTTTCAAGAAGGTCCAACAAGGATTATGGGAGGTGGTCAACGGCCCAAGAGGAACCGCTAGGAAAACGGCTATCCCGGGCATCGGGGTTGCGGGCAAGACCGGAACAGCCCAAACGGTGCGCCTTTCAATCACCGGACGAAAGAGGAAACCCGAATCGCTGCCCCGCAAGTTCCGGGACCATGGCTGGTTTGTCGCCTACGCACCGTTTGAGAACCCCCAGATAGCCGTTGCCATATTAGGAGAGCACGCGGGGAGGTCCGGTTCCTTTTTCTCTCCCGTGGCGCGGAAACTAATCGCCTCCTACCTCAAAGTAAAAAAATCGAAAAAGGTTCTGGCCTCGGCCGGTGATTTCCTGAGCCGAGCCACCTCCAGACGGAACACACCTGGAGGAATCGCTCCATGAGGGGCATCGATACTTCACTGGCACCACTCACCCCCTTCCGCAGAGTCCTCGGGCAGATTGATTGGCTAATGGTCATCTCGATAATCGGGCTCTCCGGATTCGGGGTCTTGATGATTTTCAGCGCCATCCATTCCAACGCCGTTTTTCTGGCCAACGCTCTTCACTGGAAACAAGCGCTGTGGTCCGCTCTCGGGCTCTGTCTTCTCTCCACCATCCTCGTTTTCGACTACCACACGATTTCAAAGCTTTCCTATTTATTTTATGCGGTTGTGGTTGCATCGCTCGTTTTGGTTTTCGTTATCGGCAGAGTTGTGTACGGCGCCAAGCGATGGATTGTCATGGGCCCTGTCCGCGTGCAGCCATCCGAACTGGCGAAACTGGCGGTCATCCTGGTGATAGCCCGCTACTTTGGAACACGGGAATCCACCGAACCCCTAAAATTTCGGGACCTGATTATTCCTTTTATTTTGGTCATCATTCCCGTAGGTCTCGTGGCCAGGCAGCCGGACCTCGGAACCGCGATGACGATTTTGATGATCGCGGTGGTGATGGTTCTCGTCGTGGGGATGGAGAGGCGGGTACTGCTCTATCTGGCTTCGGCCGGCGTCGCCGTTTTACCGGTAGGTTGGTTATTTCTGAAGGATTACCAAAAAAGACGAATTCTGACGGTTTTCAATCCGGATGCCGATATTTTGGGGGCCGGGTATCAGAGCATGCAAAGTAAGATTGCGGTGGGCAGCGGAGAGATTTGGGGGAAGGGACTGCTCCAGGGGACGCAAAGCCGGCTGCATTTCCTCCCTGAAAAGCATACGGATTTCATATTTTCAGTGCTGAGCGAGGAACTGGGTTTCGTGGGAGGAGCCGTTCTGTTGATCTTGTTTCTGGTGTTCATCCAACGCTGTTTCCACACTGCCCTGAATGCCGCCGACAAGGAGGGGACGCTGATCGCCGTCGGAGTGGGGACTTCCTTCTTTTTATATACGATGCTGAACATTGGGATGACCCTGGGGATATTTCCCATCGTGGGCATACCCCTGCCCTTTGTCAGCTACGGCGGAAGCGCGTCATTGACCTCGTTTATCGCCGTGGGTTTGGTGCTAAACGTCCGAATCAGGCGGAGGAGTTCGCTCCCATTCTACCAGTCTTTCTAACTATCTATCAATCAAAGACTTACCTTAATTATCACCACCCCGGAGTTCGCCGGCAGTGTTGTAATAATTCAAGGTTTCAGCCAATATGAAAAAGCTTGAATCAGACCCATAAGCTGCGGCGGCCGGCCTTATTCGGAAGCTGAGCGACCGAAACTTTTTTTGACGGAGTTTTTGAGTGGCCTCTGAATATGTGGATTACTCTAGGGATATTTTTCCGTTCATAGAAAAGCCCTCGCGTTATCTGGGCAACGAGGTGAATGTCATCCGGAAGGACCTGAGTCGGGTGAAGAATCTTGTTGCGCTTGCATTTCCGGACACCTACGAAGTCGGGATGTCTCATAACGGCATCCGGATTCTCTATCATCTGCTGAATGAGCGGGATGATATCGCTGCGGAGCGGGTTTTCATGCCCTGGGAGGATTTCGAGGACAAACTCAAGGAATTGGGAGCGCCTCTCGCCTCCCTTGAGAGCCGGAAACCGGTGCGAGAATTTCATATCCTTGGGGTTTCGCTACTCTACGAACTCTCGGCCAGTAACGTCGTCCGCCTCCTCGACCTTGCCCGAATTCCCAGGCGTTCAGCCCACCGGAGCCGAAACGACACGCTCGTCGTCGCCGGCGGCCCGGTTGTTTTCAACATCGAGCCCATGGCCCCGTTTTTCGACGCCGTTGCGCTTGGTGACGGCGAGGAAATTTTTCTGGAAATTGTCGATGTCCACGAAAAATGGCGATCCTCGGGGGAGACGCGCTTGGCGCTTATAGAGCGCCTAGGTGATATCCCCGGAATATATGTTCCCTCCCACTTCGAGCCCGAGTACGGAGGAAAAGGGCAACTCCTTAAAATTAAACAAGTTTCAGGAGCAAAAAAACGCGTTCTCTCGCGCCT
>NYYB01000196.1 GCA_002685755.1 Nitrospinota bacterium | reverse complement strand
GGATTCTTTCATATGGCTTGTGCCCTGATCACGATGAGAAAACTCATGAGGGTTATGAAATGACTTCTAGGGATTTTGCGTGCTGGTAAATCAGGCGCCGGCTAATCAGGCTGTCGAGCATATCTTTTTTCTGTGCCCGGGCCACGGCTTGAACATTCTCCGGGAGGTTTAAAGTAAACGAATTAAAATCATCGAGGGTGATTTTTTCGTCCCCCATTTCGGCGAGGACGACTTCATCCGGCGCGGGCTTTTTTTCCGCGCCCGGGGACGGGGTGGAAAAACCGAGAACGAGCGCGGCGGAAAAACACAAAATAGGCCATCGGCATCGGCGCATGAAAGGTCTCCTTGGTCGGTCAGATAAGCCTACGAAAGGTCCAAGCGCCATGGTTGCGCTACTACGTAAACATCCGACGGCGAAAATTCTTCCCTCCGAGCGGGGGGACACGTGAATTTTGGCGAGAACTGGGGTTTATCCGGCCCTTCCCGGCCCTACTTTTCCATTCGCCTGGGCCCAAAGAGCAACACGCATTCGCCCTTGACGCTGCGGCCTTTCACCCTTTCGGCGAGTTCGGCCGCCGTCCCGCGCAGGAATTCCTCGTGAAGCTTGGTGATCTCGCGCGCCAGCACCAGCGGTCGGGAGGGGGCGCGGATCGAAATTTCTTCTATCAGGCGGACGACACGGTGGGGAGACTCGAACAGGATAACCGTTCGTTCTTCCTCGAGGAGTTCCTCGACCCGGCGCCACCGGCGCTCTCCCTTCTGGGGCAAAAACCCCTCGAATACGAATCGATCCGTGGGCAGGCCCGAAGCCACAAGCGCGGCCATGACCGCCGAGGGGCCGGGAACTGGCACCACGGGCACGCCGCGCTCAACCGCGGCGCGTACAACCCGGTAGGCGGGATCGGAAATTCCCGGCGTTCCGGCATCCGAGACGACGGCGACGCACTCGCCCGCCGCCGCTTTTTCGGCAAGCTCCTCGGCGCGGGCCGCTTCATTGTGATCGTGGTAGCTGAGCAGGGGTTTTTTGATGGAAAGGCGGGAAAGAAGCAGTCCCGTCCGGCGGGTGTCCTCGCAGGCCACAAGGTCGCAGCTCTCGATAATCCGCCGCTGGCGATCGGAAATATCCTCGAGGTTTCCGATCGGAGTGGTGACCAGATAGATGCCGGGGGGTAGACTTTCCGGCTCCTGCGGCATCACGATTCCTCCGCCGGGTTTTGCCAGGTTTCACGGCGAGTCGGCCGGAGCGGCGCCTCAGACCAGGACACCCTCGTCCCTGAGGGCGAGAATTTCCTCGCCGCTTTTTCCGAGCTCCCCGATCACTTCGTCGGTGTGTTGTCCCAGGGCGGGCGCGGGGCGGCGCACGATGCCGGGCGTTTCCGAGAGTTTCGGCGGAAATCCAAGTACTCGCGTTTTGCCGGCGGTGGGGTGTTCCACCTCAACCGCCATTTCCCGGTTTTTGACTTGAGGGTGATCGAAAGTCTCGGCCATGTTCAGTATTGGTCCGCAGGGCACGTTCTCGGCCTCAAGACGCCGGAGCCACTCGTTGCGCGTTTCCTTTGTGAACATTTCGTCCAGCTCCCCGGCCAGCTCGAGGTAATTGATCGCCCGATCCTTGTCGGTCTTGTACTCGTCTCTGTCCATCAGATCCTCGCGGTCGATGGCCTTGCAGGTTCGCTCCCAGTTGGACTGATTCGCAGCGCCCAACGCGATGTAGCCGTCCGAGCACTTGAACGCCTGATAGGGGGCGGTCACCTCGTGCGCAGATCCCCGGGGAACGGGTATTTCCCCCTCGGGAAAAAACTGGGACGACTGCCAGAAGGTATAGCCCAGTCCGGCGTCCACAAGAGATGTATCGATTCGCTGGCCCTCGCCTGTGCGCAATTTGTGGATATAGGCCGAGAGAATGGAAAAAGCGGTGTAGATTCCCGCGTTTAGATCGCAGACTGGAATTGGAATCTTGACCGGCGGGCGGCCCGGCTCTCCGGTGAAACTCATCAGGCTCGAGAGCCCCTGCGCCACCAGATCGAATCCGCCCTTGTCCCTGAAGGGCCCCGTGTGCCCGTAGCCGGAGATCGAGGCGTAGATCAGCCCGGGGCTCACTTTTCGGAAATCCTCGTAGCCAAGACCCAAACGGTCCATGGTGCCAGGCCGGAAATTTTCGATGAGGGCATCCGCGCCCTCGGCCAGCTCGAATAGAAGAGCTCGGCCCTTTTCCGACTTGAGATCGATTGCCAGGCTTCGTTTGTTGCGGTTCAGGTTCATGAAGCCGTGTCCTTCGCCGCCGTCGAAGTAGCGCCCCATGCGGCGTGCATCGTCTCCACCATTGGGTTTTTCGACCTTGATGACGTCGGCCCCCATGTCGCCCAGAAGAGCGCCGCAAAACGGGCCGGCCATGATCTGGCACACTTCGAGGACGCGGACACCCTTGAGAGCGCCGCCCATATCCGGAGTCATCGGGTGTTTATCTCCCCTCGAAACGCGGGGTGCGCTTGGACAGAAACGCGTCCACCCCTTCTTTAAAGTCTTCGGTGTCGAAGCTGGCGAACTGTTTGGCGATATCTTCCTCGATGAGGGTGTCGAGAGACGGATCGCGAAGGATGGTCTTCACAAATTCCTTGTGCCAGCGCTGGACGAGGGGTGCGAGCGAGGCGATACGCCCCGCGGTTTCGAGAACTGTCTTCTCCACCTCGCCATCCGGAACCACCCTGGCCAGAAACCCGACGTCGAGCATTTCCTTGGCGGAAAAAAGGCGCGCTGTCAGGAGCATGTCCATTGTGCGTGTGGGCCCGATCGAGTGAACGAAGCGGCGCAATTCGGAGTAGCCGGCCACGAGACCCAGCTTTGCTACGGGCACACCAAATCGGCTCGATTCGCCCGCGATGCGTATATCCGTCGCCGAGGCGAGCTCGATCCCCCCGCCGACGCATGCCCCGCGGATCAGCGAGAGGGTCGGCTTGTTGAAAGCATCGATGGCGTCGAGACCGGGGAGGAATTGTTCCGAATACTCGCGCGCTTGGGCGGAATTCGAGCGCTCCTCTGCAAAGCGGGAAATATCGGCCCCGGCTGAGAAGGCCCTTTCCCCCGCTCCCCTGAATATGAGAACGCGGATATTATCGTCCTTGTCGAGCTCGGGGACGAGCCTGGCCAACTCCGCCCACATTTCGAGTTCGATGGCATTCATCCGGTCGGGATGATTAAAAGTGATCGTTGCGATCTGTCCTTCACGGCCGAGGAGGAGCTTTCCTCCGGCAAACCCTTCCGTTGCCGCAGTCAACAGACCGCCTCCCTGGACACCGGAACCATCACCGCTATTCGCCTTGCTCTTCCCTGAACTCCTCGAGCCAGGCCATCTGAATTCTTTCGAGCTTACCTTCGGTGGATTTCATCGGGTCGCCGCCGAATTCCTCGAGATCGATCACCCATTGATGAAGGTCAGTGAAACGCACCTGAAGAGGATCGACGCCTGAATGGTTTTCCGCCAGCGCAATGCCTATATCCTCAGCGTCATCCCATGTAAATTTTTCCAAGTTCTTTTCTCCCGATCCGGTTAATGGCTTTCCCGGGCAGCTTCAGGACCTTCCTGAACGAGGTTAACGTTCCAGAAAGGAACATCGATCTCGATGACCTGACCCGTTTCCTCCTGAAGCACACACTGGCAGGCCAACCGGCTGTTGAGACCCACATCACGAGCGTTGTCGAGCTGATCTTCTTCATCCTCCTCGGCCTCGGGAAACAAGTCGAATCCTTCGCGAATCTTCACGTGGCACGTCGAGCAGGCGCAAACGCCGCCACAGGCGTGATCGAGATCGATGCCATTGTCCAGAGCCACCTCCAGGATATTTTGCCCCGGCTTAATTTCAAAAGTCCGATCTTCGTCGACAAAATGAAGTTTTGCCATTTTCTGTCTCCGTTGAAAACCGCCGCCTTCGGCGGGCTATTCGCTCATCGCCTCGCTCAAGCGCTTATTGGTTAGCGCCTCTTTGAGAACATTATCCATCATTCTTTCGGCGAGCGGATGGGTCACCTCGTTGAGGGCGTCAATCTTGTCTCGAATGAGTTGATGGTCCTCGCTCTCAAGCGCTCTTTCGACACCCGATACGGCTCCGGTGATCGAGGCACGCTCTTCGCCGCTCACGTTCACCTCACCGTAATCGCGAAGCGCGCGCAACGTCGCCGCCACGACACTTTCGGCCTCGGTCCGCGCTTCGAGCACTTGCCGGGCGTGGATATCGGCCTCGGCGTTCTCGAAAGAGTCGAGGAGCATCCGCTCCACCTGTTCGTCCGTGAGGCCGTAGGAGGGCTGAACATCGACCGAAGCCGCCTTGCCGCTCCGTAGATCCCTGGCCGTGACACTCAGTATTCCATTCGCGTCGATCAAGAACGTCACTTCGATCCGGGCCATGCCCGCGGGGGCCGGGTCGATGCCGAGGACGAACCGGGCGAGAGAACGGTTGTCTTTGATCAATTCACGCTCGCCCTGGAGAACATGTATGTCCACGCCGGTCTGGTTGTCCTTGAAGGTAGTGAACACCTCGCGTTGGCTTGTCGGAATCGTCGTGTTGCGCGAAATGATCCACCCCATCGCCCCGCCCACAGTCTCGATACCGAGTGAGAGCGGGGTTACGTCGAGGAGGAGCATATCTTTTCGCCCTCCGGCGAGAATATCCGCCTGGACCGCCGCCCCCAGGGCCACGACCTCGTCGGGATTCAGGTCCGAGTGGGGCTCTTTTCCGAAAAGGTCGGCCACCATATGCCGCACAAGCGGAATCCGCGTCGAACCGCCAACGAGAACCACCTCATCTATCTCACTCGCGGCAACTCCAGCGTCCACAAGGGCCCTGCGGCAAGGAGCCAGCGTTCGCTCGGCGATGGGTGAGATGATCTTTTCCATCTCAGCGCGCGTGAGTTTTTCCCTAAACGAAAGAGAAGTCCCCCCCGGGTTTTCCAGGACGATTTCGGTCTCATTTTTTTCGGTCAATTCCCGTTTCGCCCGCTCGGCCGCGAGAACAAACTGGCCCACCGCTTCGGGATTCTCCTCGACTCTGACCCCCGCACGTTCAATCAGATAATCCGCCAGGGCGCAGTCAAAATCGTCTCCTCCGAGCCGGGTATCACCACCGGTCGCCAGGACTTCGAATATGCCCTCCTTCACTCTCAGGACAGAAATATCGAAGGTACCTCCGCCCAAGTCGTAAACCGCGATGACCCCCCGGTTACGGTCGTGTAGCCCGTAGGCCAGCGAGGCGGCCGTCGGCTCGTTGACGATGCGGAGAACCTCGAGACCCGCCAGCCGGCCGGCGTCTTTCGTTGCCTGCCGCTGGGCGTCGTTGAAATGCGCGGGCACGGTGATGACCGCACGCTGAACCCGCCTGCCCAAATGTTTTTCCACGCGCGATTTAAGCTCGCGCAAAATAATCGCGCTGATCTCGGGAGCGCTGTAGGCCCGCCCGCGCGCCTTGACATAGACGGCTTCCTTGCATTCCGGATCGATCTTAAAAGGTATGTGGCGTAATTCTTCCTCGACATCAATGAAGCCGCGCCCCATAAATCTTTTGATGGAAAAAATGGTGTCGCGGATATGCTCGGCGCGGCCGGTGCGGGTTTTCTCGCCCACAAGCACCCTGTCCGAACGAAAACTCACCACCGAGGGCACAAAAACGTTTTCGCCCTCAGGCGCGATGACCGACGGGCCGCCCTCTTCCATGATGGCGATCAGGCTATTCGTCGTGCCGAGGTCGATTCCGATGATGTCGCCCATCACGCCTCTTCCAGCGCCTGATTCACGCTCCGGAGAATGTTGTCGATATAATTCCGGAGACTCAGAACGGATCTAAGCCTGTCGATCACCTCGGCGGGAGGGTCTTCACCTGCATCAATGGCCTTGTCCCACCTTGCGCCGAGGTCTTCGAGGGCGGTGCGTTGACCGGCCCGCTGCGCCACAAAACATTCCTTGGCGGCCTCAAGATTCGCCCGGAGATTTTTCGCCTCTACCGCGTCGTTTTCACAGCATTTGTACTCGGCGGCCGCCTCCTGCGCCTTGAATATTTCCTCGAGCAAGTCCACTGGCGGGCTCGAGTCGTTTTCCTCGAGCTTTCCGCTCTCGAGTTCGACGAGATATACCGCTCTTAGAATGGGATCTTTGAGGGTTTTGTAGGCGCTATTGAGCCGGGCCGAGGCATCGAGGCTGAGAATCCGTTTCGAGGAAGGGGCGTTCGTAAAAAAATCGGGGTGCAGCCTGCGGCTATATTCGTAATATTTTGTTTCGAGTCCGGCCTCGTCAATTTCCATTTTCCGCGGCAGGGAGAAAAATGCAAAGTGGTCGACGGAGGAGGAAATGAGCTGAATCTCTCCGTTTTCGTCGAACACCGAAAAAGTATCGCGGCTTTTTACTCTTGTCTGATTCATTTCTAAGGTCCGGAAAAACAGCCCCCAAACGGAAGGCCGTGGCGCGATGGCCGCCTCAAAAGAAACGCGTCGCGCCCACCCGGATGCATTTGGGGGAGACGAGGCGCGCTCTTGAAATCAGTCGCTAGATAGAGAAACTTTCCCCGCATCCGCAGGACTGGCGTGCGTTGGGGTTCTTGAAGGTAAAGCCCTTGCCTGACAGGCCGTCTTCGTAATCAAGAGTGGACCCCGCCAAAAAAAGAATGCTCTTTTTGTCGACGACGACGCGGACGCCGTCTTTTTCGATCACGTGGTCCATTAAACCGATGCTGCCTGCTTCCTCGAACTGGAGCACATAAGAAAGTCCCGAGCACCCACCGCCTCGAACTCCGACCCGGACAACGGCATCGGCCTTGTCTTCGTTCTTCATGAACCGCTTAACGTGCTCAACCGCCTTGTCGCTGATCCCGATGGATTTTTTCTCGGCAAGCTCCATTGTCTCATCCTTTATTCTTATTTTGGGTCGCGCTTCAGAGGCCCGGTTCACCAAAAACCGTCACGCCGCGAGATTTAAACCGCCGATCTGGAGTCTCCGACAGACGGTATGCCCTGTTTTTCGCGGTAATCGTTCAGGGCTGCTTTAATGGCGTCCTCAGCGAGAACCGAACAGTGAATCTTGACCGGAGGCAGGTTGAGCTCCTCGACGATCTCCGTGTTCTTGATCTCCTGCGCCTCGTCGACGGTCTTTCCTTTCAGCCATTCCGTTGCCAAGGAACTCGATGCGATAGCGCTTCCGCAGCCGAAGGTTTTGAACTTGGCGTCCTCGATAACGCCATCGCCGCTGACTTTTACCTGGAGCTTCATCACGTCGCCGCACTCCGGGGCGCCGACAATGCCGGTCCCGACGGCATCGGCATTCTTGTCGAGCGAACCGACGTTGCGGGGATTGTTGTAATGATCGACAACCTTTTCGCTGTAAGCCATTTCTTGAATTTCTCCTTTTAAATTTCACCGAGAAGTTGTCTCTGTATGCTTATCTGAAAAAATCGTCCTCTTTTTCGAGGAACCCTGTGTTCGTTCGATTAATGGTGCGCCCATTCCACTTTCGAAAGGTCGACGCCTTCCTTGACCATCTCGTAGAGCGGACTCATGTCGCGCATGCGATTGACTACCTCGACCGTCTTTTCGGCCACGAAATCCACCTCTTCCTGGGTAGTAAAGCGACCCAGGCCGAAGCGGATCGAGGAGTGGGCCAACTCGTCGCCGCGGCCCATCGCCTTAAGAACATAACTCGGCTCCAAGCTGGCAGATGTGCAGGCCGAACCGGAGGAGACCGCTACGTCCTTGAGGCCCATGATGAGCGACTCGCCCTCGACGTAAGGAAAGCTCACGTTGAGGTTGCCGGAAAGGCGCTGCGTTTCATGGCCGTTGACATAAACCTCATCGAGGCTTTCCATCAGCGTGGCCTTGAATTTGTCGCGCATGTTCGAGAGGCGGACACTTTCCTCCTCCATACTTTCCTGGCAGAGCTCCGCCGCCTTGCCGAATCCGACGATGCCCGAGACGTTGAGCGTGCCCGAACGCATTCCGCGCTCGTGACCGCCACCATCAATAATGGCGGCGAGGCGGACGCGCGGTTTCCGGCGGCGGACATAAAGAGCGCCGACGCCTTTGGGGCCATAAATCTTATGCGCGGAAATCGACATGAGATCGATGAAGTCGTCGTTGACGTCGAGAGGGATTTTTCCGAATCCCTGGGTGCCATCGGTGTGGAACAAAACTTTCCTTGATCGGCAAAGCTCGCCAATCTCCCTAATCGGGTTGATGACACCAATCTCGTTGTTGGCTGTCATGATGGAGACCAGGATAGTCTCGTCGGTCATCGCCTCCTCGACCATTTTGGCGGTGGTCATGCCGTCCTCGCGAGGCATGATGTAGGTCACGTCGAAGCCCCAGGTCTCGAGACGTTTGGCCGAGTCAATAACGGCCTTATGTTCGATCGCGGAGGTGATGATGTGTTTGCCCTTGGTCTTGTAAGTCTCGGCGACGCCCTTGAGCGCCATGTTGTCGGACTCGGTTGCGCCGCTGGTGAAAATGATCTCGCGGGGATCGGCGCCGATCACATTGGCGATGCGCTCGCGTCCGTCATCGACTGCTTTTTCCGCTTCCCAGCCGTAGCTGTGGTTGCGGCTCGCTGCGTTGCCAAATGTCTCGGTGAAATAAGGAAGCATCTCTTCCAAGACACGAGGGTCCGTCGGCGTTGTGGCCTGATAATCCATATAGATGGGTAGCTTGAGGCTCATTGAATCTCTCCCACGGGTAGATCGGACATATCCAGCAGTGTCATTTCCTTGAGCATCTCGACGAGTCTCTGCTGAATACGCTCCATTGGCTGAAGTAGTGGACAACTTGCGAACTGATCGCAATCGGAAGCATCTCCGATCTGGCAATTCGCCATGGCGACGTGTCCCTCGATCGCCTGAATCACTTCGAAAACAGAAATGCTCTCGGGCCGACGAGAGAGAACATACCCCCCCTTGGGCCCGTTTTTGGATTCCACAATTTCTTTTTTGGCCAACAGTTGCATCGTCTTGGCCAACAACTCGGGCGGAATCCCATATTTTTGGGCAATAGTCTTTGCGTTCGTTGCCTCACCGTCTTCCTGGTAGGCCAGATGGGAAAGAGCGATAAGTCCATAATCCGTTCTTTTTGAAAAGGTTATCATCGCCTCTCCCCGACTTCCGGACCTAAAATTGAAAGCGGAATCAATCCGGCCGGTCACAGTATTATCCGACACTTTAGGTCGCCGATATTTACTGTCGTAGATATAGGGCAGGAATCCTCGATTGTCAACGAAAGATAGGAGAAAATTCCTGAATTTTGCGTGGTTTTCACGCAGCAATTAGCGTTTGAATAAATGCCTACATCCGGAACCCGAAACAAAAGATCATAAATGCCGTATAAGTTATTAATATTCAAACGATTATACGTATTTTGGGGCTTTTTTTATTTTTTTGTTTCGGCGAGCGCCCATTTGCCCTCTTTGATTTTCACCAAAACCAATGAATGAGGGTTCAGGCCATTGTGATCTGATGGGGTAATCCGGAAAATTCCTGTCAGCCCTTGGTAGGTGCCCATTGTCTCAATTCGCCGCCGAACCAGACCTCTGCGGGGGCTTCCGGCTAACGTCTTGCCAATGATGCGAAAAGCATCCGCGGCGTATCCGGCCAGGCCGTCCGGAAGCTGGCCGAATCGCCGCCTGAAGTCCGACCGAAACTTCTGAATCTGTTCTCGTCCAGGCGTATTTTCGGTAAGAAGCTCCGCCGCGAAGACCCGAGGTACGGGGAACATCAAGCCCTCTACAGCGCGACCCCTCCCCTCTAACTCATATGATTTCGAGACCACCGTGGATAAATAAATCGGAATCCGAATGTCTAGCGCCAGTCTTGCGCGGGCTAGCGCCAGGCGGGAGGCCCCGTTGCTCCAGTGAAGGAAAGCCTGAGCCCCACGGAGGTGGGATTTTTGCAAAAAGGGAAGGAAATTGTGTTCTTTCTCGGAAAACCGCTCATTTAGAAGAATCGACAAGCCCCTGTCCGGCGCTAGCCCGCTCAAGATTTCACGGCCCTCGCGGCCCAGCGCTTTCCCCGAGGCAAGGATTGCGATTCGCCTAAATCCCCTTAAGCTGACGTGGGAAAATACGCGGCCCACCGCCAGCGAAACCGGATGAGCTGTCGAAAACACCCATTTCCGAACAGGGCGAAGGAGGGCTTCGGGCGCAATGAGGGATGCCAGGGGAATCCGGGCCTTTTCGGCCTCGAGCGCCGCAGCCAGCGTAGCCTCCCTTTCGGCGGGTCCGATAATTGCGGTCGCGCCAAACTCCCCCGCCAACCGCTTCACTGCCTTCGTAGCTCCTTCGGTTTTGCCCTCGGAATCAATCAACACAAGCTGAATTCGTGCCAAAGAAGCAGGGCGCCCTTGATTGATCCGGCTCTCCTCAAGCAAGAGAGCGTCGCGCGCATGGCGGCCTCGGGCGGCGCCCTGGCCAGTCAGATCCAATACGGCCCCAATCACAGTTCTTCCTTTCACCGTCTCCTGGGAAACCGCCGGCTGCGGGTCCACGAGGCCCGGAACGCCTGCTGCAAGAAGGACAATAATAAAAAGCGCCTGGAAGCAAATTTTCCGAACCATAGCTTACAATGTCCCTATACACGGCACCAAATAAATGGAAGATTTCAGGTAACTATCCGCTACTCTGTGAACATGTCAAATCAAAACGGAAAAAAACAGAGAATGCCAAACATGCGAGGGTTCTCCCCCGGCGAAAGGCGCTATGTGCGCGCAAAGTTGCTCCGCTGGTATGACAAAAGAAACAGGTTTTTTCCTTGGCGCGGAGAGTCCGACCCCTACCGCGTCTGGGTATCGGAGGTCATGCTCCAACAAACTCGGACGGATACGGTCGCCGAGCGCTACCCCCGGTTTGTCTCTCGGTTTCCAACATTGAAATCGCTGGCCGACGCCCCACTCGAAGCTGTTCTTTCGGAATGGGAAGGACTCGGCTACTACAACCGCGCCCGAAATCTTCACCGCGCCGCCCGTATTATCGCCGAATCGCGGCAAGGAAATCTTCCCGCGGACAAGAAATCGCTCAACGTTCTCCCGGGGTTCGGGCCCTATATTGCCGGTGCGGTTTCGAGTATCGCTTTTGGTGAACGAGCCGCGGCGATGGACGGGAATTTTGTTCGCGTCTTGAGCCGGCTTCTCGATATTAGCGAACCGGTGGACATGCCGGCAGTCAAGGCGGCCCTCGAATCGGAGGCGGAGACGCTCGTTCCCCCCTCGCGGCCCGGTGACTTTAACCAAGCCATGATGGACCTGGGCGCAACAATCTGCCTGCCTAGAAACCCCCGCTGTCAGGCGTGCCCCCTTTCGCGGCACTGCTCCGCGCTGGCGGGGGGGACTGCGATGACCCGCCCCATAAAAACGAAAAAAAAAAGCCCCCCCCCGGGAGGTCACCGTTTTTCAGCTCTGGGCGGAGAGCCAGAATTCAATCCGGCTGGTCCGTCGAGAAGAAAAGGGGTTGTTCGGGGGAATGTGGGAATTGCCCGGCCTGATGATGGATGGGCGTCCCCTCCAGCCGGACAATAAAACTCTCGCTCACCTGTGCCAGTCGGCCCTGGGACCGGGATGGCGCCCGGGGAAAGTGATTGCCCGCCTCACCCGAACCCTTACACACCGGAAAATTCTTTTCGTCGTCCTTAGTACGGTCAAAAAAAAAAGGAATTCCCAACAATAATAAGAAAAAGACCTCGCCTAACGAAAAATCGATCTGGGCGGGTGCAGCAGATATCGAAGCGCTTCCGCTGCCCACCGCACAACGCGCTGTGATTCAGGCGGCCCGCGACGCTCTTCCGGGGGACCAGGAAAACCTGTTCGACTGAATCGTCAATGCACGGCGGCTTTCCCGGTTTGCTTTGCCCCAAAAGTTCACGGGCCCCAGAAAATGCCCATGGGCCATATGATCGCACCTGTCCTTGCCGCCCAGGCCCAAGCCTCTTGTCCCTCGAACTTCGATGCGCTTCTCTAGATGGCGACCGTAGCGAAAGCGGAATAAACCACCGCGAGCCCACCAACTAATACAAACGCGAAATCCCCTGTATGGCCAGAGGCGTGCAACCAGCGCATCGCCCACTTAAAAATCAGTTCCACCGTAAATCCGTAAAACCAAAAGGCGGGACACAGGGGAACCTCCCCGGCCCAAAGTTTTCTCGCGGTCTTGACCATATCTTCCGTCACGCACTAACCCTTCCCGAGCCTTCCGGGAAGTCCCTCGACAAATTCACGAATTTCATCTCTCACCCGCCGGTAATGTCCGAGCACTTCTTCTTCGTTGTCCGCGCTTTCAGCGAGCAGTGGAGGATCGTCAAAAGGTGCATGGATCGTTTTCGTCCCGCCGCGGAAGGATGGGCAGGTCTCGTGCGCGTGGCCGCACACCGTTACCACACAATCGAACGCCTCTCCGGCGAACTCACCCAGGCCTTTCGAGCGATGGCACGATATGTCCACACCGCACTCGGCCATCACCTGGACAGCGCGTGGGTTCAGGCCGTGAATTTCAATTCCCGCCGAAAAAGATTCGAGAGCTCCCGCCCTGAAGCTCCGCGACCATCCTTCGGCCATTTGGCTCCGGCAGAAATTCCCGGTGCACAAAAAAAAGAACTCTGGGCTTCGTCACGGACTATCCTTTCGTTGCGCCGGCATCATTTTAAACGTGCGGGCACAATGCCGGTGGGCCGCCACCCCCTGAGCAGCCTCCCTTTCCTTGGGCTCCCTTTAAATCGGGACAATTACCCGCTCAGAGGGCGGTAAGGGGGAAAATTTCGATCATGATTGTTTGTTTTAGCCAAGATTTCTTATAACAATAAAACCTCTAACAATCCCATAACAATTCCCCCGGAATACCTTTCTAAAATGCT
>NYYB01000116.1 GCA_002685755.1 Nitrospinota bacterium | reverse complement strand
GATGACTATCAGAAATATGTTTGACCTAACGGACGAGGTGGCATTGGTAACCGGAGGCGCGGGCGCGATCGGATCTGTGGTAGCGAAAGGCTTGGCCGGCTTTGGCGCCCACGTCGTAGTCGCCGACGTTGACCTCATGGGCGCGGAGGAAATGGCGCACCAAATCGAATCCTTGGATCGCCGGGCGATGGCGTTGAAGGTGGACGTGAGCAAACAGGAAGATGTTCATGAAATGGCGCACTCGGTAAAAAATTCTTTTGGGCGCATAGATATCCTTTTCAACAATGCAGGAATCATGCGGCGAATTTCCGCCGAGGAGCTTCCCTTGGCCGAGTGGGAGCGTGTCATTCAGGTGAATCTGACCGGGATTTTCCTCGTGGCACAAGCGGTAGCGGTCACTGCAATGATCCCTCAAAAGGCCGGAAAAATCATCAATACATCATCCATGCAGGCGTTTGTCGGCCGAAAGAGGGGCGCGGCCTACACCGCAAGCAAGAGCGGGGTAGTTGGTTTGACCAAGGTGCTGGCCAACGATTGGGGCCCGCACAATATCCGCGTTTAAAATCAGATGGGAGTTCATCTTTTCACTTTTCCCTCCCTATGGGTGGCGAATTAGTAAATTTTCGCCTGAAAATGCGTCTAACAGGGCGGTATAGGTTGGCGCGGGGGTGTTGTGTGGTTAAAGTAACGACCCGCCCGAAGGCAACTTTCTAGGCATACCAAGCGATACACTCTGCTAGTCCTCCAAAGTTTCACATTATGGCCATTGAGGAAACGCCTGGCGACGAGGGGGCTTTCGTTCCCGCTTTTCGCTCACCCCTCCCGAAGCTGGCGCTTTCGGCGGCGCTCAAGTTGGCGGGCCGATGGCAGTTCGGCTAGACTCCAGGCTCGCTTCGAAAGGATAACGGTTTTTAAAATGTGCAAGGGGTGATAGTTCGCCTCTGACGATATACCTGATAAGGAGGGGATGAATGCGATTTTCGGTCGCCGCGGGCAACGGGTTCGATCAAAAGACGGATGCCTTGGTATTTCTGGTGGATGAAAAATTTTGGCACGATCGCCTCGACAAGGCCTTGGCCGGGGCGTTGACCTCGCTCAAGCGCAGAAAGGTATTCGAGGGAAAAGTGGGCCAGATCGCATCGGTGGCCGTTCCCCAGGGGAAGAAAGCGGTCCGGGCCGGTTTCGTGGTTCTCGCCGGGCTGGGTAACGCCAAGGAGTTGGACGCCGAGAGAGTCCGGCGGGCCTGTGCCTCGGGCGCGCTCCGCGCCCGCTCGGAGGGGGCGGAGCGAATTGCTCTTTCTCTCGTCGATGTGGTGTGGGACGGATTGATGGACCCAGCCCTGGCGGGGCAGTGCGCAACAGAGGGCGTTGCACTGGGTCTCTACCGGATGGAAAAATACAAGAAAAAAGATCCGAAAGGAGAAAAGGAAATCTCCCAGGCCGTCCTCTGCGGCGGGAGAGTGTCGTTGACCGCACTCCGGAAAGGCGTCAGGACCGGAAAAGCGCTGGCGGACGGAACCGCCTACGCCCGCGATTTGATTAACACGGCCAGCAACGAGAAGCGGCCACCGGTTTTGGCGGCCGAAGCGCGGCGGATGGCCCGTCGCGAGGGCCTTCGGTGCACGGTGTTGGACCACAGGCAGGCCCAGAAGCTCAAGATGGGAGCGCTACTCGCGGTTGGCCGGGGGAGTTCGGCCCCGCCCCGTCTCGTCGCTTTCGAGTACCGCCCGCGGGGCTCGAAGGCCAGGCCCATCGCCTTTGTCGGAAAGGGAGTTACTTTCGATACGGGCGGCATCTCCATCAAGCCGAGCGGCGGGATGGAGCTCATGACCACCGACATGAGCGGCGCGGCCGCCGTCTTTGGGGCGATGATGGCCGTCGCGAGGATCAAGCCGGCTGTCCCGGTGGTCGGAGTGGCCGTCTTGGCCGAGAACATGGTGGACGGCGATGCCACTCGCCCCGGCGATATCGTGAAGGCCATGAGCGGGACGACCATCGAGATTCACAACACCGACGCGGAGGGCCGCCTCGTTCTGGCCGATGCCCTTCACTATACCAAGACGAAGTATAAGCCTCAGTGCATGATCGATCTCGCGACGCTGACCGGTGCCTGCATGGTCGCGCTCGGCAAGAAAATCACTGGAATGTACGGGACCCACGACGAACTGATTTCGCGCGTCCGGCAGTTTGGGGAGGAGACCGGCGACCGTGTCTGGCACATGCCGCTGCTTCCCGAATTCGGCGAAATGATGAAGGGAACCTTGGCCGACCTGTGCAACATTTCAGGCCAGAGATGGGGCGGGGCGAACTCGGCCGCCGCTTTTCTCCAGCACTTTGCCGAGGGAACCCCCTGGGTTCATCTGGACATCGCAGGCCCCTCCCATACCTCCAAGAGTGAGCCCTACCGCCCGGTTGGCGGAACGGGTGTGGGCGTGCGTATTCTCGCCGGGCTGGCTATGAACTGGAAGCAGCTGCCCAAGCAAAAGGGAAAAGCGTTCGGGACGAAGTAGGGCATAAATGAGATAGGGCGCCAAAAAAAGCGGGCCGCTCCCACGCCGAAGAGCGGCCCGCTTTTGTTCGGTCGATTCAGTTTGGCGCTACCCGGCGTTCCGGGCGGCGATGGCGTCGGCGAATGCAAGGACGCGCTCGCCGTCCTTGACCATGGCGATGTCGATCATCCGTCCGTTGAAGGTGACGGCGCCCGCCCCGGCGCGCTCGGCCTCGTAGTAGACCTCGATCATCTCGCGCAGATAGGCCACTCGATCCGAATCGGGCGAGAAGACCTCGTTCAGGATTGCCACCTGATTCGGGTGGATCGCCGCCTTGCCCACGTAGCCGAGTTGGCGGGCGGCGATGGCGTCGGCGCGGCAGCCATCCGGATCCTTGAAGCGGGTGAAAGGCCCGTCCGTCGGGAAGGGAACACCCGTCGCCCGCGCGTCGGCCAGCGCCTTGCTCCGCGCATAAAGAAGCGTCCGGCCGTCCGGCGACCACTCGCAGCCCAGGGAGTTGCTCAAATCGCCGCCCTCGGCGCTTCCGATGCCGATACCCACGACGCGCTTCGCGGCGGTGCAAATGTCATGGCAGTTGTAGAGGCCCTCCGCGGTTTCGATGAGGGCGATGATGCCCACCGAGTCGGCCTCGAGGCCGCGTTCTCCTTCGAGGCGGGTGAGGATCGCGTCTGCTGCCCGGATGTCGGCGGCCGAGTTTGTCATCGCCAGCTTGATGGCGTCGAGATCCGGGCAGACGATCCCCTCGAGATCGCCCTCGAGGAGACCTGTCGTCACATCGTTCACGCGGACGGTGATGACCGGCGGCCCGCTCTTCGCTGCAGCGGTTTCCTTGATGGCCTGTAGCACCATCGGACGGGCCTTTTCCTTCATGTCGGGCGCGACGGCGTCCTCTAAATCGAAAAGGGCGGCGTCGGCCCCCGAGGTGGCGGCCTTGGAGAGCATTTTCTCGTTACTGCCGGGAGTGAAGAGTAGGGATCTAAGCGGTGTCGTAGCGTCGGGTCTTGCCATGTCGGTTTAGTACTCCAGTTGAGAGAGGTCCATTCCTTCGAGCGCCGCCCTAATCGAGGCGGCGAAGCGTCCCGCGGCCATTCCATCGTTGGCGCGGTGATCAAACGTGATGGATAGGCCCATGGTGGGCCTGACCCCGACTCCGCCGCCCGGAAGCGCCACCGCACGGGGGGCGACGGCTCCGGCGCCGACGATGGCGACCTCGGGGGGGTTGATGATCGGGTTTCCAAAAATCGCGCCCGAGGCGCCGAAGTTGGTCAGGGTGATGGTTCCTCCTCTTACCTCATCGGGCTCCAATGTTCCCGAGCGGACGCGCTCTGAGAGATCGGACAGCCGCAGGGCGAGGTCCACGAAGCCCAGGCCGTCGGCCCCGGCGAGGACTGGGACCATGAGGCCCCCGGGTATGTCCACGGCGACGCCGAGATTGACATAGCGCTTGATGATGAGGGTTCCATCCTCGCAGGCTCCGTTAAGGCGCGCGTTTTCGGGGTCCCGTAGTGCCGCGATTATGGCGAGGGCGAAAAAGGGTGTAAAGGTGAGCGTGTTTTCGTGGGTCTTTCGAAATTCATCCTTGTTGGCGTCGCGCCAGGCGGCGACGCGGCTCATGTCGATTTCGAGGAAAGTTGTCACCTGGGGAATTTCGCGCACCGAGCGCGTCAGATTCTCGGCGATTCGCCTCCGGAGGCGATTGAAGGGTTCCCGCGACTCGAGCGTCTCTTCCGGGTCCTGGGTGATGGGCGAGAACAAAAGCGAGACGGACGGAGGCTCGCCCTCGACGCCTTCGGAAATGAAGCGCTCAAGGTCGCGCGCCGTGAGACGGCCACCGGCCCCGGATCCCTGAATCCGGGAGAGCACGCCGAGATCGATCCCGTGCTGGGCGGCTAGCCGCTGGACGCGGGGGGAGAGCAGACTACCAACGGCGGTGTCCGGGACGGTTCGCCGAAATGGCGGTGAGGGCGGCGGCGGTGCGGCCGTTGCCGCCGGTCCGGGCTTTTCGCGCCGGATCGGGGCGACGGGTGCCACCCACACGGTTGCCTTCGGCGGGCCCGAGGGCTGAGGCGCTTCCTGCGCCTCCTCTGAGATTTCCTCCTCGGTTTCGAGGATGGCCAATACCTCTCCGACTGGAACGGTGGTGTCCGGAACCACTAGAATTTCCTTGACCACCCCGTTAGCTGGCGATTCGATCTCGAATTCGACCTTATCACTCTCGGCAGAAAGTAACGGATCGCCTTTTTGCACCCGGTCGCCCACCGATTTTTTCCACTCAACGACAGTGCTCTCGTGAACGCTGCTGCCCATCTGGGGCATTCTCACGTTCGCCTGGTGCATGGCTGTCCTCCAGATGAAGATTCCCGGACAGATAAAAAACAATGAAGCCGGGAACGATTCCCGCCCGACGTCTTAGTAGGCGGCCAGCTCTCTCAGCGCGGCGGCCACCTTTTCGGTTCCGGGCAGATACGCTTTTTCGAGGGGCGGGCTCATCGGAACCGGAGTGTCGAGCCCACCCAACCGCCGGATTGGGGCGTCGAGCGACTCAAAGGCCTCCTCGGCCACGATCGAGGCGAACTCTCCCGCTACCCCTCCCCGGAGCCGTGCTTCGTGGAGGATGAGGAGCTTTCCCGTCTTTTCTACTGAGTCGAGAATCGCTTTTTTATCGAAGGGAAGAATGGTGCGCATATCGATCACCTCGACCTCGACTCCCTCGGCTCCCAGAATCACCGCCGCCTCGAGGGCGTCGATGACGCTCGTGCCGAAGGTGATGAGGGAAATGTCGCTTCCCTCGCGGAGCACCCGCGCCTCGCCGAATGAGACAGTGTAGTCCCTTTCGGGAACGTCGGGCCGGAGGGCCTCGGGCAGGTCGTCGATCGGATAGTTATAGAGTTTCTTATACTCGAGGAAGAGGACGGGATTGTTGTCCCGGATGGCGGTTTTCATCATTCCCTTGGCGTCGTAGGCGGTGGCGGGCGCGGCAATCTTGAGGCCCGGTGCGCCGAAGAACCAGGGCTCGGGGTTCTGGCTGTGAAATGGGCCCGCGCTCGTGAGCGCCGCCGCCGGAAGTCGAAAGACGATGGGCACCGGTCCCATCTGGCGGTAGTGATTTCCGGCGGCGAAATCGACTATCATTTTATAAGACTCGGTCACGAAGTCTGCGAACTGGAACTCGACGACTGGCCGCATTCCGTTCAGGGCGGCGCCGATGGCCGCCCCGGTGAAGCCGGCTTCGCTGAGAGGGGCGTCCACCACACGGCCACGTCCGAAGCGCTCCTGAAAGCCTTTGGTGATATAGAAGGCGCCGCCGCCGAGACCGATATCCTCCCCTACGAGGAGGATAGTCTCGTCGCGCTCCATCTCCTCCCACAGGGCGGTGCTAATGGCCTCTCGGTAAGTTATTTGGCTCATGGTCTCCTGCCCCTGCAAAACCCTTCAGGGCGCATAAACGTCGTCCTCCACCTTCTCCGGATCGGGGAAGGGCATTTTCAGCGCTTCTTCGCGTGCCTCCTCGGCTTCTTTTCTGGCGCGCACATGGGATTCTCCAATTTCGTCTTCGGTCGCGATGCCGCCGGCGAGGAGGTACGCGTCGAGTCGCTTGACCGGATCGCGCTCCTCGTTCCAGCGGTTGAGCAGCTCCATGTCAACGTAGTCGGAGTACTTGTCGTAGACCGAGTGGCCCACGGCACGGATGGTGACGCTTTCGATGAGGGTGGGTCCCTCGCCCGCGCGGGCGCGCTCGAGCGCCTCGCCGCAGATTTTGTGCATGAGCAGGGCGTTGGTTCCGTCGACCAGATATCCGGGCATTCCGTATCCCGGCGCCCGGAGGACGAGCGACTCACAGGCGAACTGCTCTTTGAGAAGCGTTTTATAGGCGTACTGGTTATTATCGATGATTATGACGAGAGGGAGTTTTTGAACTGTCGCGAAGTTCATCCCCTCGTGAACATCGCCCGCGCTCGTGCCGCCGTCGCCGATGTAGGTGAGAGCGGCGCGCCCCTGGCCCCGGAGTTTTTCGGCCCAGGCGACCCCGGCCGCGATGGGGACCATGGTGCCGATATGGCTGATGAGCTGTGTAATTTTCCTCGGGCGGTAGCCCATGTGGAAATTGCCGTCGCGTCCGGATGAGGGCCCCCCCGCGCGCCCAAAAAAATGGGCCATGATGCTGACCGGGGGGTGTCCCTTGGCGATGTGGGCCCCACAGTTTCGGTGCATGGGAATGAGCCACTCCTCATCGTCGAGGCAGGCGGCGCTCGCCACGCTCGCTGCCTCGTTGCCCCGGCCGAAAAACGCGGTTCCCGGTACGTGGCCTGATCGAAAGGCGGAGTCGAGCGTTTCCTCGACCGACCGCGTGAGTGAGATCAGGTGATGGATGCGCATGCAGGTGTCGCGATCAGAGGTAAGATCGGCCTGGTCGATGGGGTGCCACCGGGCGTCGAGGCTTTCGATGGAGAGGTAGCGATCCCGCAGATCCTCGAAATAGTCGAGACGGGCGAGATCCTCCCGAGTGACGGGGCTACCGGATGTTTCGGCTTTCGTGCCGCTCATTCCCTGGTTCCTCCGCGGGGCGCGCGCCGCCGTTCTTGGCGGCACTTACCCGGTTTCGCGCCGGTAAGGCTGTCCAGGATATCGAAAATCGCAGGGAAACAAAATAGTGGCAGGATTTGATTCGGGTCCGGGCAGGTCCGCCCGGAGCAGTTCAATCGTAGAGTATCCGGGAGATTTGTCCAACCCTTTTTTCGGCGAGGCGCATAGAGTAAAGTGCATCCCCGTCCGGCGAAGTGTAGTTCACAGTCCTTATCATGGAGATGGAGAGAACATAGATGAGTCTTCTCGTAGTTGGTTCCATGGCGTTTGATTCGGTCAAGACGCCCTTCGGCGAGCGCGAGGGCGCGATTGGCGGGTCAGCCACCTATTTTTCGGTTTCGGCGAGCTACTTCACCGAGGTTCGCCTCGTCGCCATTGTTGGGAGCGACTTCCCCCAGAGCGAACTCGATTTTCTCGCCGAGCGCTCGGTGGATCTCGCCGGGCTTGAGCGGAGCGAGGGCGAGACGTTCAAGTGGAAAGGGGAGTACGGCTTCGACCTAAACACGGCCCGCACACTCGACACCCAGCTCAATGTTTTCCAGGATTTCCGGCCCCAGGTCCCTGATGCCTTCAGCGAGAGTGAATATGTGTTTCTCGCCAATATCGATCCCGAACTCCAAGCCTCGGTGGTGGAGCAGGTGAAATCCCCCCGGCTGGTCGCCTGTGACACGATGAACTTTTGGATCGAGGGAAAGCGCGATGAGTTGGTCAAGACCTTCGGCATGGTGGACATGGTAGTGATTAACGAGGGCGAGGTCCGTGAGCTGGCGGGCGAGTCCAACGTCCTGAAGGCCTCGCGCAAGATCATCGAGATGGGCCCCAGCACCCTCGTTGTCAAGCAGGGTGAGTACGGGGCGCTCTTGATTCAGAAAGATTCGGTTTTTTCGGCCCCCGGCCTTCTTCTTGAGGACATCTACGACCCGACCGGGGCGGGGGATACCTTCGCGGGAGGGTTCATGGGCTATCTCTCTTCAGAAGAGGATATGAGCGATGCCTCGCTACGCCGGGCAGTGATTTTTGGCAGCGTGATGGCCTCGTTCAACGTGGAGTCTTTCAGCTACGATCGGCTCAGAGTACTCACCCAGACCGAGATCGAGACGCGCTACCGCCAGTTCAGCGACTTGGCTTCGTTCGACCGGATCTGAGAGCACGAGGCGGCGTGGGATGGCTCTTCGCATTATCGGCGGCGTCGCCCGGGGACGGCGGCTAGCTTCCCCGCCGGGGGAGGGTGTTCGCCCTACGAGTGACAGGGTTCGCGAGGCGCTGTTTGATATCTGGGGGCAGCGCCTCGACGGGTGGCGGCTTCTCGATGTGTGTGCGGGGAGTGGAGCGGTTTCCCTCGAGGCTCTTAGCCGGGAGGCGGCGCGAGCCGTGGCGATCGAGATGGACGCCGCCAGGTGCAGCCACATTCTGGAGGAGGCCGGACGCCTAGATCTCGCCGAAGGGCTTGAGGTTTGCTGCGGAGAGGCGTTGACTGAGCTTTCACGCCTTCGCCGTGAGGGCGGCGTGGACGGTCCGGAGGGGCCGCCATTTGACGCGGCGTTCGTGGATCCTCCCTGGGCGGAAGGGGAGCTTCGGCGGAAAATTTTAAGCCGATTATTCGAGGCCGAGCCCCTTTGCCGTGTAGCGGTGGCGGAGATCCGGGGGGGAGATGACTTACCCGAGGCGCCCGGAGGCGCCCGAGTGGCCCGTCGGGCCAATTACGGGGGAACCTCGCTAATATTTTTTGAAGCAGAAGTAAAAGACCCGATTGTTGAAAAAAGGGTTTGGACCTAAGGGAAAATTGATGAGCGCAATCGGGCAACCCCAAAATTTAGTGGTGGGTTCCGGTATCGAACACCATATTTGGGGCCTAAAAAGGAGAAATGGGAAAACTTGTGTAAAAACAGCATCCAAGACGGTGACTACAGGCTCGGATAGGCGAAATTTAAGTGTAAGTAATTGATAATAAATATGCTAATCTGGTTGCCCCCTGATGAGGCAAGTCGATTTAAGTAGCCGATTTAAGGGCTGTTAGGGCGGGTTGACACATAGTTTTCCACAGGGTTTGAACATTGGCTGTGGTTTGGTGAAGGGGACCTGAGGTGCTCAAGGATTTTGATCTCGGTGGGAAAACTGCCCTAGTTACTGGGGGCGGAACGGGTCTGGGCCGGGCGCTGGCGCTGGCGCTGGCCGAGGCCGGGGCCGATGTCGCACTGGCCGCCCGAAGGATCGAAAAACTCGAGGAGGTGGCCGGCGAAATTTGCAGCATGGGCCGGCGGGCCGCCGTCGTTTCACTCGATCTGATCGAACCTAAGAGTGCTGGGGCTGCGGTCTCGGAGGCCGAGCGAGCCCTTGGGCCCCTCGATATATTGGTGAACAACAGCGGCATCAGCGGGGCGGGCTGGGCCTCGGATCTTCCCCTAGAGGAGTGGGACCGCGTGATGGCGACGAACCTGCGCGGGGCATTTTTGATGTGTCAGGCCGCGGGGCGGGGGATGATCGAGCGGAAGAGCGGGGTGATCATCAACGTCGCCTCGGTTGCCGGGATGGTGGGCATCAAGATGCTCTCGGCCTACTCGGCTAGCAAGGGAGGACTCATCCAGCTCACGAAAACACTG
>NYYB01000115.1 GCA_002685755.1 Nitrospinota bacterium | reverse complement strand
CGGTTCACAGCGCCACGGTCATCGGCGACGAGGACCATGTTTTCATCACCTGCAAGGACGCCTCCTGGGGGATTCACGGCATCAAGGCGGGAGGGAGCAAAGCTAAAACCAAGAGCGCGGCCAAAAAAACGGTGAAGAAAAAAACGAAAAAAAAAGACCGCCCGCTAACCGGTTTTTTCGGCTAATCTCCGGCACGAGGAAAAGCTATTTTTATTTATGGACTTTAAAACCATTCGAAGGGAGATACACCAATGCAGTATTTCTACAGCACCGGTGAAATGGAAAAAAATCTGGCTGGGGAGGGCTACAGCCCAGCGAGCGGATCGTGGGTCACCGGAGAGAAAATCATTTTCGGGCTCATCATGATTCCGGGAGGAACCAAATCCGACCCCCACAGCCACCCGAACGAGCAGTTCAGCATCGTCCTGGGCGGTCAAATGCGGGTGACCATCGAGGGAGAAACCCAAGTCCTCTCGAAGGGCAATATTTCCTACCGGCCCGCCAACGCCATTCACTCCGCCGAGGTGATCAGCGACGAGGATTATATTTTCGTCACCGCCAAGGACACCGCCTGGGGCATTCAGGGGACGCCCGCCGGCTCGGCGACGAGCGGTATTCAACGAAAAGATGACCAAATCCCCTTCTACTACGACACCGCGAAGATGGAGAACAAGCTGGCGGGCGAGGGCTACAGCACCGCGAACGGAGCCTGGGTCACCGGCGAAAGACTCATCTTCGGGGACATCACCATACCGGCCGGCACCAAGGCCGACCCGCACAGACATCCGAACGAGCAGATGATCTTCGTGCGCAACGGGTCCGTCGACATGACAATCGAAGGCGAGTCGCAGAGGGTTAAGGCAGGAGACATCATCCACGTACCGGCGAACGCGGTTCACTCGGCGGTGACCGTCGGCGATGATGACTACAAATTCATCACGGCCAAGGACACGTCCTGGGGCATCCAGGGAACACCCGCGTAGACCAAATAGGCCGGGCCTCTCAATCTGAGCACCGGGTCTTTCGTTCGAGCCCAGGGCCTCTCATCCCTCCCGGGAGGTGACGACCACCTTGCCGACGCTCTTTCGTCCCTGAAGGTGCGCGAAGGCCTCGGCGGCCCGCTCCAGGGGGAAAGTCTCGCCCACGATGAGACGGATATCTCCACTGCCGACCATCGCCACGAGGTTTTCCTGCGCCGCCCGGACGAGATCCGGGTAACCCGCCAGGTGGGGTCCGAGCCAATATCCGATGAGGGATTTATTCGAGGCGAGTATGTCGTAGTTGTTGAAATTCACCACATCGCCGCTGGCGACCCCGTAGACCACCAGCCGGCCGAAGTCCGCGAGCACCTCCCTGTAGGAGCGACCGAGGACATCCCCTCCGACGGACTCGAGGATCACCTCCGCTCCCCTTCCCTCGGTGAGGGAGAGGACCTCTTCCACCCAGTCCCCCCGCGTGTAGTCGATGGCTGTGCCGCCCAGCTCCTCGATAAAGCGGCGCTTGCGATCGCTCGATGATGTCCCGATCACCCGGGCGCCTCTGACGCGGGCGACCTGAACGGCGAGGGAGCCCACCCCGCCCGCAGCGGCGTGCACGAGAACCGTCTCGCCGGGCTGAACCCTGGCCGCCTTATCGATCAGGTGAACCGCCGTGAGGCCCTGAACGAGAAGGGCCGCGCCCTCCGGGGGAGAAAGCCCCTCGGGGCAGGCGGAGAGTTTGGCCGCCGGGGCGGCGATGAAGTCGGCCAGCGAGCCGCCCGCCTGAGAGGTGCCAATCACCCGTTCGCCCTCGCTCCACCCTCCACAGTCCGGGCCGAGTTTATCGACAATGCCGCAAAATTCATGGCCCAGAATATGGGGAAGCTGCGTTTCCCGGAGATAGCGCCCCTCCCGGGCCATGATGTCCGAGAAATTCAGCCCGCAGGCCTCCATCCTCACCAGGACCTCGCCGAGCCCCGGCTCCGGGACGGGAACCTCCGCGATCCGCATCACCTCGGGGCCGCCGTGCTCCTCAATCAGGAGCGCCATCATTCGGTTCGCCGCCATTTACCTTATCTCCAGTTTGGGCGAGGAAGCTTGGGCGCGGAGGCGCTCTTAGCCAATCCTGACGGACCCGTTTATCTTGCGCCGCTGATCCCACCACTTCCACCGCCGCGGCGTCAGGGTCACGCGCACCCGAATTTTTTGCGCCGAAGGCATATTTACCCACTCCTCCCACATACCGGGCCGGTAGAAATGGTCAATCAGTCTTTTGAGGCCTTCGTGATCGGTCCCCAGGGGCTCCGTGACATGCGGCTCGCCCTCGACCATCACCGCCCGGAACGGAAACTCGTCGTCGTCCACACAAATGGTCATCGAGGGATTCCGCTTCAGGTTGCGGACCGTAACCGACTCCGCCCCGGTGCTGAGGCGGAAGGTCCCGTCCTCGGGATCGAAAATGTAGACGACCGGCACAACGTGCGAGGTGTTATTGGCGCTCATCGTGGCGATCCGGGCCATCCGGGGAGCGATCAAAAACTCGTCCATCTCCTTGGGGCGTTCGGCCATCGGCGGTTCCTCCTCTTTTTCAGACCAAAGGCATCATGGGGCATCCCAGGCCCGGCGGTGGGCGGCATGAAAGGGCCGCCGCTATCAACTCGGTAGGGTGTATCCCTTTATTATGCTAAATTACACGCATTCACAAACATGGTTCACGGACATAGCCAGGAAGGGGAGCGAAGTGGCGAAAGTTATTCACCTGAAAAACATCATGGCGAACACCACCTACGAGCCGCCGTGCGGAATTTTCTTCGGCATCAACAGCGAGACGGTCGAGGACGCCAAAATCGTCATGGGTCTGACGCGCTCGGGACCCGACATGCGGAACCAGCGCCACTACCACAACAACTGCAACGTCGGACAATTCAAGATCGCGGGAAGCGACAAGTTGATGTGCGGAGCGTTTCACGAAACCGAGGAAAAGGACTTTCTCCCCGGGGACTTCCATTTCATTCCCAAGGGCGAGCTGCACAGCGCCAAGGGGACCGGAGAATCGAACGAGTTGATCTTCATCTACGCCGGAGTCGGCTCGCTCAAGGAAACCGGGACCGTTTTTCTCGAACCGCCCCACCAATAAGCCCGCCGGCCAGGAAAGGCGCAGCATGGCCAAGGTCATTCACCTCAAGGACATCATGGCGAACACCACCTACGAGCCGCCGTGCTGGATTTTCTTCGGCATCAACAACGAGACGGTCGAAGGAGCCAAGGCGGTCATGGGCCTGACGCGCTCGTCCCCCGACGTAAAAAACCAGCGCCACTACCACAACAACTGCAACACCGGCCAGTACCGGATCAAGGGGCCGGTCCGCCTTCTGATCGGACCCGGATACGATACCGCCGAGCAGGATTTCATTCCGGGGGATTTCAATTTCATTCCCAGGGGCGAGCTGCACAGCGCCGTTGGGTGCGGCGAGTCCACCGAGCTGGTCTTTTGCTACGCCGGGGTGGGCTCTCTCAAGGAGGCCGGGACCGTTTTCGTCGAGCCCCCGAAAAGTAAAGGTCCCGAAACAGAGAGAACGCAAACCTCTTAGACGTATTGGAGATAGGAAATGTCAACGATTGTCCGCGAATACAACGAAGACCGGGCGAGCGCATCGCCGGCGGTGACCCATATTGGGATTAGCAGCGCGGCCGTGGAGAACCCCGGCATGGTGATGGGTTATTTCGAGATCCCCCCGGGGGGCAGGACCCGGCGCCATTTCAACGTCAACGCCGACATAGCGATGTACAAGGTCAGAGGCCGGGGCCGCCTGCTCGTCGGGCCCGATCATTTGCTCGAGGAGATGGATTTTTCGGGGGAGGATTTCGCCTACGTCTACAAGGGGGAAATTCATGCATTCGAAAACATCGGAGAGGAGCCCGATTTCGTCATCTTCTGCTATATCGGCGTGGACAACCTGGATGAAGCGCAAAAGGTGTATATCGATTCGCCGGCTGAGTAGAAACCCCCGGAAAACAAAAGAAAAACGGATGCGCCGCTCCCGTTTCGAAACCATCTCCCCTCTGGAAACCCGACCCTCCCCAAGCTATATTGCCGCCGCTTCAGGTTCGGCCAATTTAATTCGGCGCGGGCCGAACGACAACCACACCAAGAATATTATCGCGCAACGGAGGCGGCAGCGTGGCTGACATCATCACGGGAATGATCAAGCGGTATTCGGCGGACGACCGGTTCACGATGGAGCCCGATCCGGCGGGGAAAATCATCCGGCTCCGGTTCACCGATGAGAGCTGGTTCGAGATGGAAAAAAAAGAGGCGGAAAAAAATATCCGCGTCAGCTTCGCCACCTCGGACCGGACCGTCAACGAAGACATCGAACACGCCATCCTCGACAGCAAGGACCCGATCGACGATTTCATCTACGACGGAATGGAGGAGGCCGGCGAGGAAGAAGAGCACAAGGTCGAGCACTACCACGACGGCGTCTTCCGCTACGCGGTGGATCTTCCCCTCGACCGCGCGGGGGTGGATGAGCAGGCCGCCCGCGTCCTCGACGGACTTTTCTATACTTTTGAGGAATACGCCGAAGGGGATTGAAGCTCCCGAAAATTCGCGCCACGCCGAACATTGGGCCGTTTTCGCCGCTAGCCCCCGTTCGCGTCCGCCGCCCGGATCTCGGCCACCTTCTCCTCCACCTTCCGCACCAATTCCTCGGCGTTGTCCACCGCTTGATAGTCCTCGCCCATGACGCCGCTTCCCGCCGGACTTTTCACCGCGAAGAAAACGCTCTGCTCGTCCAGCGAGGCCCCGCCGCCGTGGACCGAGCCCCGCGGGATGTGAATCAGATCGCCGGGCCCCGCCACCACCACCACGTCGTCGAGGATCATGACCCGCCGCCCCTCGAGGATGAGGTTGAACTGCTCGTCGTTGGGATGGCAGTGAGGCGGTGCGCCCTTGTCTTTTTTGTAGACGACTATCCCCGCCTTCATTAAATCTCCCTTCACCCGCTGTATCTCGGCCTCGGGCGAAACGTCCTCTTTATGCTTGTCCATCTCGAAAATCTTGTGAATCGGCATCGGCGATCTCCCCTCTGAGAAATTTGCCCGCCCCGGCGGGCGTATTCATTCATGGCGATTTCGCCATCATAACCGCGAACCGGGCCGCCCGTCTCGCGGGCGGCGGAATCCGCGCCCGTGACTCGGTGCCCGGCCCTTCAAATATCCGGAAAATCCCTTACAATGAGGCTTCAACCCAATCTCATAAACCCTTTTGCCGCGGGAGGATGTCATGCCGAATCTGGGAGAAATGGGGGCGGCCCTCGGGGCGCTCCTGAAAGAGAAGGAACAGACCATCGCCATCGCCGAGACCTCGGCGGGCGGACTGATTTCGGCGGCGCTGCTGTCCGTCCCCGGCGCGTCGGCCTACTTCCTGGGCGGCGGGGTGCTCTACACCTACGAGTCACGGAACAAGATGCTCGCCCTGCCGCAGGACACCTTCGAGGGAATGCGGCCGAGCACCGAGGAATACGCCCTGCGCATCGCCCGCGCCGCCAGGGAGCACTTGGGCGCCACCTGGGGCGTCGGCGAAACCGGCGCGACCGGCCCGAAGGGGAACCGCTACGGAGACGACCCGGGACACTCCTGCATCGCCGTTTCGGGCCCTGCGGACGAGGCGATCACCCTCGAGACGGGCAGCGCCGACCGCGAGGCGAACATGTGGGTCTTCGCGGGCGCCGCATTGGAGCTGATAGAGAAGACCGTCAAGGAAAGCGCCTGAGGCAATTCACTCGCCGACGAGTTGGACCTCCACCCGTCTCTGGCGCGGGCGGTTGTCGAAATCGACGAGGACCACCTGCTGCCAGGCGCCGGTGAGGAGTTCGCCCCCGCGAAACGGCAGCGAGATACCCGGTCCCAGGAGGGCGGCGCGCACGTGCGAGAACCCGTTGCCGTCCCCCCACCGGGCGTCGTGGGCGTATCCACCCTCCTCGGGGGCGAGGCGGGCGATGGCCTCCTTGAGGTCCGAGACGGCGCCGGGCTCATATTCGATGGTGGTCACCCCCGCCGTCGATCCGGGCACCGCGATCACGGCGATTCCGCTGCCGAGGCCGCTTTGCCGGATCGCGCCCGAGACCTCGCCGGTGATGTCGTGGATATCCGTGAAACCTCTGGTCTCGACCTGAAACGAATGCGCGAAGGTGGGCATTTTCATCACCTCATCAAGAGAGATTTCCCTTAAGCCCGCCGAACAAAAAAAAGGAGCGGGTATCGAAACCCGCCCCTGAATCTTTCGGTTGAATGAGCCGCGCCGGCTACTTTCCGATGGCCCGCCGCAGGCCTCTTCCCATTGCCCGCCGCGGGCGCCTACCGCTGATCGATCGGCGTGTAGTTCGACTCGAGATCGCCCACATAGACCGCCCGGGGGCGGAAGAGGCGGTTTTCGGGGAGGTATTCGAGGATCCGGGCCGACCAGCCGGCGATCCGCGCGACGGCGAAAATCGGGGTGAACATGTCGGTGTCGATTCCCATCGCGTTGTAAATCACGCCCGAGAAGAAATCCACGTTCGGGAAAATTCCCTTGCCCCCGAGATCGGCGACGACCAGCGCCTCGAGTTTCTTGGCGATTTCGTGGAGATGACCCGAGCCGGCGCGTTCCGCGAATTCATTGGCGATGGGGTCGAAGATCACCGCCCGAGGGTCGTAGGCCTTGTAAACGCGGTGACCGAAACCCATGACCTTTTGCTTTTTCTCCTTGGCGGCGGCGAACCACTCATCGGTCTTGGCCGGGTCCTCAATCTCCAAGAAGGTGTTCAGCGTGGCCTCGTTGGCGCCGCCGTGAAGCGGGCCCTTAAGGGAGCCGATTCCAGCGCATATCGAGGAGTACATGTCCGTAAGGGAGCTGTTGGTCACCATGGCGCTGAAGGTGGAGGCGTTCATCCCGTGCTCGGCGTGGATGATGAGAGCCATATCCATGACCTCGGCGGTCCGGGGGTCGGCGGCTTCACCCGTCATCATCCGCATGAAATCCTCCGAGTGACCGAGAGACGGGTCCGGATCGAGGATGGACTGGCCATTGCGGACGCGCTGGATGGCGGCGGCGACGGTGGGAAACTGCGCCGTCAAGGACATCGCGATGTCCAGGTCGTTTTCGACGTTGACTTCGAATTCCTTGGTGTTCAGGCATCCCAACACGGAAACGGCGGTGCGGAGGGTGTTCATCGGATGAGTCCTGGAACCGATCATAATGATCAAATCCTTGACTTCCTGGGGGATGGCCCTGCGGCCGGCCAAATCCTTGCTGAAAGCGCCGAGCTGCGCCTTTGTGGGGAGCTCACCGTCAATCAAAAGATAAGCCGTTTCCTCAAACCCCCCGCCACCCGCGCACAGGTCATCGATGCTGAAACCCCGATATATGAGCTTCCCGTTGGCGCCATCGACATAGCTGATGGAACTTTCATTCGTAATGGCCCCTTCGAGCCCCTTTTTGAACTCTGTCTTGCCGACAAACTGCCGGGGTTTTTCTTCCGCCATAACGCCTCCAGCATCAACTCATCAAAAAAGAGAAGTTCCCCAAATCATTGAAAGAAAAGCAGTGACACCAAACCTCCGCGCATAAAACTCGAAGAAGGGAGGAATGTATATAGTGTACGAAATTTTTTGATATACCCCAACGCCCGGTAAATATACGAGGAAAAGAAGGGGATCGCAAACACCCGGCGGGGCGCCAAATGGCAGGGGCTCCCCTGGTCCGGGCCGCTCAGGCCCCTAAACGCGCAGGCTGATGAGGAGTTCCCGGACAACTTTCGCCGCGGCCGCGGCGCTCATTCCGGTGGGGTCGATACCGGGCGCGAGTTCAACGACGTCGAGAGCGATGATGGGCACCCCGGCGCGCCGGAGCGCGTAGATGCATGCGGCCAGGTTGGCGAAAGAGGAGCCTCCCGGTTCGGGCGTCCCCGTCCCCGGACAAACTGATGGATCGAGAACGTCCAGGTCAACCGATAGATAAACAGGCCTTCCCTGCTTTTCGGCCACCGCCGCCATGACATGATCGGGGTCCAGCGGTTTCACCGTCCGGTTGTCCTTCATCCAGCCCCACTCCTCGCGTGTGCCCGAGCGGATACCGAACTGAACAAGCCCCCCGTTTCCCACGGCCTCGGCCACCCGCCGCATCACAGTCGCGTGGGAAAAAACCGCCCCCTCGTAGTCGCCCCGCAGGTCGGCGTGGGCATCCCACTGAAAAACCACCAGATCGGGATGGCTTTCCAGGGCCGCGAGAATCAGCGGAAGGCTGACCAGGTGCTCGCCCCCCAGAGCGAAGGGGATTTTCCCGGACGAGAACACCCGCCGGGCCTCTGCGCTGATGATCTCGAGATTCTGCTCCACCCGGACCTCTGCAAGGGCCAGATCGCCCAGGTCGCAGAAGGGGACATCCCCGAGATCGGCCCCGAGTTCGGGACTGTAGGTCTCCAAAACATCAGAAAATTCGCGGATGGCCGCCGGGCCCTGGCGGGCGCCCGGGCGAAAGCTCACCGTCCCGTCGTAGGGGCACCCAAAAAGGGCGATGATCGCCTCATCGAAGGCTCTCTCTGCGCCCAGAAACCGCTCGCGGGCGGGCGGCGGTGGCTCGGTCACCGGATGATCTCCTGAACGAAGCGCGGAAGCGCGAACGCCGCCCGGTGGATTTCAGGGGTGTAGTAGCGCGTCAACGCGCCCTTCGGCAGCGGGCGCGGGGGGGCAAAGGAAGCGGCGGCCGGGCGCTTGCCGGCCTTCGAGGCCAGCGCGAAGCTCCACATCCCGCCCGGGTAGGTGGGCACGCTCGCCAGATAGTGCGCCGCGTCCGGGAACACTTTCCTGATCGTCCGCGCGATGCGGCGCATCCCCCGCGCCTCGAAAACCGGGCCCTGGGACTGGCATGCGTAGACCCCCCCCGGCGCCAGCGCCTCCTTGGCCGCGCGTAAAAACGGCGCCCGCGTCAACGGTGAGGCCATGTTCACCGGGTCGGTCGAGTCAACGATAATCACATCGAAGGCCCGCTTATGATTTTTTACGAACCTCACCCCGTCCTCGATGCACACCTCGACGCGGGGGTTGCCGAGGCTCCCGGCGATTTTCGGCAAAAACTTCCGGCACAGTTCCACCACCATCCCGTCGATCTCGACGAGCGTCACCCGCTCCACCTCGGGGTGGCGGAGCGCCTCGCGGACACAGCCCCCATCCCCTCCTCCAACGATGAGGACCCGCCGGGGCCTCGGGTGGGTGCATAGCGGCACGTGGACGATCATCTCGTGGTAGACGAACTCGTCCCGCTCGGTCGTCTGAATCGCTCCGTCGAGGACGAGCATCCGCCCGTAGTCCTCCGTCTCGAGGAGGGCGATCTCCTGAAACGCGCTTTTTCCGGTGAACAGGGTTTTTTCGGCCCGGACGGTGATTCCGCTCGCGGGAGAGTGGTACTCGGTGAACCAGATATGACCGCCCGGAGGCCCCGCCGGCTGGTGGGAGGCGGCCGGCTGGAAAAAGGGCCGCTTGTTCACCGTCACAAGCCTAATCCCACAAGACCACGGCGGCGAACGCCGCCCCCTTTTTCTCGACGGTGTGCTCGGCGGCCACGCTTTCGACCCTGATTATTTTCTGGCCGCGGAACCTCATCCCCTCCTCGGCCATCCGGCGGACCTTGACCTCGACCTCATCCCGGGGAGCGGCCTCGTGGTATTCCATGATCAGACCGCAATGATCCTCGTCTTTGGGATAGGCCACCGCCACCGCCGCCGTGATGATCTCGCCCGGCCGGTCGGACTCGACCGAGGAGTAGGCCGCCGGCACCAAGGCGCCCTGCGGGAGCCTGACCGGCGGGACCTTCTCGCACCGGGGAGGCAGGATGCTGCTCATCTTGACGAGATTCGTGTTGCCGACCCCGGCGTTGATGAGGGCGGAGTCGAAGGCGTTGAGAAGGGTGTAGCCCTCCGCGCAGCCGTAGGCGAAATAGTATTTCGTCGGGACCGTGAAGATCATCGCGTTTCCTCCCCGTTCCCGGGGCCCGCCAGGACCCCGGCGCGCTCTCCACTTCCGGGGCCCTGCCCGAAAACGCCGAGCGCGCCCCGTTCGATCTCCCGCGATGTCACACGCCCGGCCCCGAACCTTTCCTCAAGCCACCGGATCGCCGCCCCGACGTCCACCTCGCCGCAGGTGAAATAATCCACCGCCGCAAAACCGTACTCGGGCCAAGTGTGCACCGCGAGATGACTCTCGGCCACGACGACCACCCCGCTCACCCCGTAAGGGCTGAACATATGGAACACGCTCTGAACGATCGTCGCGCCGCTGACCTCGGCGGCCTCGTTCATCGCACGCTCGGTGGCCGCCGGGTCGTTGAGCATCGCCGGGTCGCACTCATAAAATTCAGCCAGAATATGCCTGCCCAGGGAATTCACTCCGCCCCCGCCTCCGCTTCCTGGGGCCGCGGGCCCCGTTGTAGTTTATCCCGCCCTCAACTAGAAACACGGCGGGG
>NYYB01000114.1 GCA_002685755.1 Nitrospinota bacterium | reverse complement strand
TTTCGACGGGAAGCACCGCCGAGGAAGGATAATAAGGTCGTTTTTGCTAATTCGAGAGCGTTGCCGCATAATTCCGGAAAATACGGGCTCAAGCCGGCCTCGGAAGATCGGGAAAGCTCCTTGAAGTGAGGCCGGCCCCGCCGCCGCATGAAAGGCGCCGCTAGAATCCCGGTTGAATGCACCGGTTGAATATAGGGGACCCAAGATGACCGATATTCCCGGCCCGCTTCCCCCCGAGGCGCTCAGGTGGGTGTTCGAGCCCGCGGGGGCCCTGCCCATCGATGGCGGGAAGCTCTCGGAGGAAACCTTCATCGGCCAAGAGCGCGCAGAGCGCGCCCTGGCTTTCGGCCTCCGGATGAGCTCCAACGAGTTCAATCTCTACGTCTCAGGCCCTCCGGGCACGGGCAAATACACCATGTGCCGTTCCTATTGCGAGCGGCTGGCCTGCGAAAACCCCGTGCCGGATTCCATCGCTTTCGTTCACAATTTCGCCGACTCCGACCGGCCCCTCTGGCTCACCTTCCCGGCCGGGGCCGCCTGCGGGTTCCGCGACGACATGGACGCCCTCTTGGCCGAGCTTCGGGAGGTCATCCCCAAAACCTTCGAGGACGAGGCTCACGAGGAGGCGCGCAAGAAAATCGTCGAGGAAATCCACGGGTGCCAAAGAGAAACACTCGACGCACTCGAGGAGACGGCCCGGAAGGCCGGCTTCGGCATCCAGATGACACAGTCCGGGATGAACGTCACCCCGCTGATCGACGGTGAGCCCGCGACCCCCGAAGGCTTCGAAAAGCTCCCCGAGGCGGAGCGCAAAAAATACGAAGAAAACCGGATTTCCCTGGCCGGCCCGATCTCGGATTTCGTCAAGGAGACTCGCACTCTCGAAAGAGAGGTTCGAAGCCGGATGCGGGAACTGGACAAGGAGATCGCCCTCCTCGCCGTGAGGGGGCCGGTGGACGAGCTGCGGGAAAAATACGGAGAAAATGAAAAGACGCTTTCCTACCTCAACATGGTGGAGGAGCACATCCTGGGCCACCTCGCGGACTTTCAGCACCCCGACGAGCAGCCTCAGGCCGCCGCCGCAGCGATGATGATGCGGCCGCCCAAGGATGAAAATCCTTTCCGCGTCTACGAAGTGAGCGTCGTGGTCGATAACTCGGGCCTCAAGTGCGCCCCGGTCGTCTACGAGTCGAATCCGAATTTCAACAATCTCTTCGGGCGGATCGAGCGGCGGGCCCATTTCGGCACCTACACCACCGACTTCACCCTCGTTCGCGCCGGCTCGATGATTCAGGCCAGCGGCGGTTTTATGATCCTCAACGCCCTCGATATCCTGACAAACCCTGGCGTCTGGCCCGCCCTCAAGCGGGCCATCCGGACCCGCTGCGTGCGGATCGAGGATCTGGGCGAAACCTTCGGCTGGAGCCAGGGCACCATCAAGCCCGAGCCCGTTCCGGTGAATGTGAAGGTGATTCTCATGGGCAGCCCGATGATCTACTACATCCTGCTCCGGCACGACGAGGACTTCGGCAAGCTCTTCAAGGTGAAGGCCGACTTCAGCTCCGTTATCAAGCGCACCCCAGAGAGCATTCGCGATTTTAGGGCCTTCACCGATTTTCACCGGCTGGAGGACGGCCTTCTCCCCTTCGGCGAGCGTGCGGTGGCGCGGGTGCTCGAGGCGAGCGCGCGTCTTGTCGCCGACCAGGCGAGGTTTTCGGCCCAGTTTGGCGAGCTTAGAGAGCTCCTGCTCGAAGCCGATCACTGGGCCAGAGAGGAGGGAGCCGGAGAAGTCGAGGAAAAGCACGTCACCCTGGCCGAGGACGAAAAGCGGTTTCGGGCCAATCTGCTCGACGAGCGGCTGCGCGATCAGATCGTCGAGGGAAACGTCTTGATCGATGTCGAGGGGGCCGTCGCTGGGCAGATCAACGGGCTGGCCGTACTCAGCCTGGGCGGGTTCAGCTTCGGCAAGCCCTCGCGCATCACCGCCCAGACCTTCATGGGCGATCGGGGGGTGATCAACATCGAGCGCGAGAGCAAGCTTTCGGGCAACATCCACGACAAGGGGGTGCTCATCCTCCAGGGCTATCTCGGGGCGACCTACGCGCGCGCCCGGCCCCTCGCGCTTTCGGCGAGCATCACCTTCGAGCAAAACTACGGCGGGGTGGACGGCGACAGCGCCTCATCGACCGAGCTTTACGCCCTCCTGAGCAGCCTCTCGGAGCTTCCCATCAAACAGGGCCTCGCCGTCACCGGTTCGGTCAACCAGCGCGGCGAGATACAGCCGATCGGCGGGGTGAACGAGAAGATCGAGGGCTTCTTCGAGGTGTGCAGGGAGATGGGCGCCCTCACCGGGGAGCAGGGCGTCCTCATCCCGCATCAGAATGTGAAAAACCTCATGCTGCGCGATGAGGTGATCGAGGCCGTCCGGGAGGGGAAATTCGGCATTTATCCTATCTGCACCGTGGACGAGGGCATCTCGGTCCTCACCGGGGTGGACGCCGGCGAGAGGGACCCCGTGACCGGCGCGTTTCCCGGGGGCTCGGTCCACGGCCTCGTCGCCGCCAAGCTCGAGCGGATGTACGAGGACCTGCGTCGCCTCGGCAAGAAAAAAGACGATGACGAAGAAGACGAGGAGGAGGAAAAAACTTCCGAAAAAGGGCTGCCCACGCCGCCCGACCCCCCGCCCCACCCGCCGAGGCAACGGGGGAGGTAGGAGTCCTTTCGGCCCGGATAGTGGTCTCCTCATGGGAGACCACTACCTTACATTCCCGTAAAACCGCGCGAGCCTTTCGGGCGGGACGCCCAGGGCGTAGAGAATGCTGAGCCCCCACCAGAGATAAAAACACCGCCACTTTCCCCAGACCTCGATGCGCCTGCCGCTGGTGGTGATGGGCGACTCGATCAGGACGACGTTTCCCGCCCCGCGCAGCCGGGCGCTGAAGTCCCAATCCTCGAACAGGGGAAGCGCGGGGTATCCCCCCATATTCTCGAACACATCCCGCCGCACGAAGATGGCCTGATCCCCGAAGAACAGCTTCCAGACGCGCGACCTGACGTTGGCGCTCAGACTGATGAAGCGGCTGAACCTGTCACTTCTGTCGAAGCGGTGCGTGAAGCCGCCTCCTACAGCGGCGGTGTCCCGCATCGCCTCCTCGATGAGCGCGAGGGCGCCGGGCGGCAGGAGCGTGTCGCAGTGGAGGAAAAGAATAATCTCCCCCTTCGCGGCCGCCGCGCCGGCGTTCATCTGGGAGGCCCGGCCGGGCGGCGCGGAGACGAGCCGGGCGCTTTGCCCGGCGATTTCGGCGGTGCCGTCCCGGCTTCCGCCGTCCGAGACAATCACCTCGGGCTCGCCCGGCTGGGATTCGAGCGAACCGAGGAAAACCCCCAGCCTTTCGGCCTCGTTCAGCACCGGAACCACGATGGAGATCATGATTTCCCCCCTCCGGGGAGATTTTTCGGCGCGCCACTCATCCGCCCCAATTCGGGGCGTCTATGGGGCGAATTGCCGCACACGGCGCCCGCCCCGGCCCAGAGCTGCCGCCCGCTATCAGATAAGGCAAATAATATCAACAGTATAGGCTTGTCAGGTTTTCCCTGTGCTCTGGCTGTGCTCTGGCACATGAATTGCCTCTGATTAAGATAGAGACGTGGGCCTAATTCAGTTTCCGGGAGGAATTGCGATGGAGATAAGAAAAATCCTCGCCCCCATCGACTTTTCGGGGCGCAGCCTCGAGGAACTCAGGTGGGCCACCACGATGGCTAATATATTCGGGGCCAAACTCATCACCCTCCACGTCGTTCCCCCTGAAACGGTGGAAGTATACGCCAGGGAAGGGAAGGACTGGGATTCCATGCGGGCCGAAACCTCCGTCAAGGCGCAGTCGATGGTCGTGGAGGCCGTCCTGGAAATCGGCCTCGCCGGGCTGGAGCACGAGGAGCATATCGTCGCCGGCGATCCCCACGAGGAGATACTCCACGCGATTCGTCTCCACGATATCGATTTCGTCGTGATAGCGACGCATGGGCGGCAGGGAATCTCCCACACCCTGATGGGCAGTGTTGTGGAGAAGCTCGTGGCGGTGTCCCCGGTGCCCATGCTCACGTTGAGCGAGGCATCGCTTGCCAAGGCGATTATCTAGCGGGCGATTCGTATCGCCGAAGGAGGAGAAAATGTTCGAAAAAATTCTGGTTCCCCTGGACGGGTCGAAGCTCGCCGAAGAGACGCTCGAGGAAGTCCGTAAAATCGCCGCTTTCCACGACACAGAGGTCACCCTCCTCCGGGTGGTTTTCGCGCTGGTGTTTCCGGGCGTGGACCCGACGGAGGCCCAGATCAAAGTGACCGAAGAGGCCTAAGGCTACCTCGAGAAAGTCAGGAAGGATCTCAAAGCGGACGGGGTCAAGGCGCTAACCACTGTGCGGTACGGGTTTCCGGCCGAGGAGATACTGGGCCACCTGACGCGCGGTGACTTCGATCTTCTGGCGATGGCGACCTACGGGAGGACGGGGCCCGCCCGCCTCATGATGGGGAGCGTGGCCGAAAAAGTTCTCCGGGGAGCCGGCGTTCCGGTTCTCCTGTTCCGGGCCGCCGGAAAGCGGGCCGGAGAAATGAAGCAGCCGGCTTCGGCCGCGTGAGCGAAGGAAAGGAGGCAGCCATGGGAAAGTTTGAGCCGAAAAAAATTCTGGTGCCGGTCGATTTTTCCGAGTTCAGCCGGGAGGCGCTGATTTCCGCAGCGGAGATAGCCGGGCTTCGGGGCGCGAAGCTTACCGTGGTGCACATCATGGTCGAGCCCCAGTCATCGGTTCCCTACGAGGTGTATATCGACTGGAAAAAGGTCAAGGGCGATATCCAGACGGACGCCGAAAGGTTGCTCGACGATATGATGCTGAAGGCCTGCGTATCGGAGAAGGCCGGAAAGTGTCTTGTCTGGGGCGAGCCCGCCACGGTCATCAACGAGACGGCCGAGAGGGGGGATTTCGACCTGATCGTCATGGCGACGCACGGGCGAACCGGTCTGACACGCTTCTTCATGGGCAGCGTCGCCGAGAACGTGATCCGCCACGCGCATTGCCCTGTATTGGTGATGCGAAACCCCGATTAACCCGCCACCGGGGGCCATTCGCCGCTTTAGAATGGCGGGCGGCCCCCGGCGCGGTTTTCCCTTGATTTCCCCGCCCGATCCTACGTATGATCGTCATCCTTCCAAATCTATATGATTTTGAAGGCCTTTTTGGATTCTGGCGGTCCGGGCGCCCCGGCGGTTTTCGGGGTGTCGGATAATCGCGAATTGTTGACCGGAGGGGAAACCAGGTGGATTTGAAGCGTTTGCGCCAGCGCTGGCCGGCGGGCCTACTTTTCGCGGCCGTTTTTGCGCTCATCCTGATCTCCTATGCCCCGGCCAGCACTCCGAGCCGCCTGCCGGACCTGACGGAGGAGCAGACCCGGGCCGTCCGGCTCCTCCGCGAGACGGTCGCGCAGATCGAGGAAAACTACGTCTCCCTCCCCAACCTCGCCAAGGCCTTCGGCGCGGGTCTCAAGGGCCTTCAGCGGGCCGTCGGGAAAGAGCGCCTGGAAGTCATCCGCAAGGACGCTGGCCGGTTTGCCCTGAGGAGCGGGGACGAGGAGATGGCGGTGCGCTTCGGCGGCCGGGGCCCCGAGGTGCTTTCCGCCATGGAGGAGGCCTACCGCTTCGCCATGTCGAAAGCGGCGGCAGGCCGCGGAGAAGGCGCCGATCTCAAGGCGATGTATCTCTCGTTGGGGGCGATGCTCAATTCCCTGGACCCGTTCAGCGCGTTTTTGCCGCCCGAGGTTTTCCGCGAGATGCAGGTGGAGACCACTGGGCGCTACGGCGGGCTGGGGATTACGATCACCGCGCGCGACAAAAAGATCACCATCGTCTCCCCGATTGAGGAAACCCCGGCCTACGAGGCGGGGCTCAAGCCCGAAGACGTTATTTCGCTGGTCAACGGAGAGTCCACCGAAGAATGGTCGCTCACCGAGGCGGTGATGAAAATGCGCGGCCCGACGGGCACGGCCGTGCGGCTGGGCATTTCGCGCAAGGGGTGGCCGGCCCCGAGAGAGTTTGTCGTGGTCCGGGCCATCATTCAGATTCGGAGCGTGAAGTCCCGCGTGATGAAAGACGATGTCGGCTATATCCGGCTATCGGCGTTTCACGAGCGGACCTCCGACGAGATGGGATCGGCGATGCGGCGCCTCCGCGACGCCGGGGCCCGGAGCCTGATTCTCGATCTGAGGAACAACCCGGGCGGCCTCC
>NYYB01000195.1 GCA_002685755.1 Nitrospinota bacterium | reverse complement strand
GGGGGGGGGCGTAAATTCTCCCGAGCCGAAACCGGACGGGGCCCGGGAGGGTCTCGTCTTTTTTCGTCTCTGTCGATTATGAAATGGAGAAGAGGATGAACGAGGAAAGCGGAGAGCGCGAGAGCAGGGACGGCGCCTTGATGGTCAGCGTTCCCTCGGGGGAGTTCCTGATGGGCTCCGACCTGGGAGACCATGACGAGCAACCGCAGCGGCGAGTGACGCTCTCCAGGTTTTGGATCGACAAGCTTCAGGTGACCAACGGGCAGTATCGCCGCTTTTTGGAGGAGACGAAGGCCTACGCGCCGCCGCCCTCGTTCGCGAAAGACGATTTTGTCGGCCCCCGCCAGCCGGTCGTCAGTGTCGCTTGGGAGGAGGCCGAGGCCTATTGCCGCTGGGCCGGAAAGCGCCTACCCACCGAGGCGGAGTGGGAGAAGGCGGCGCGGAGCGCGGACGGGAGAAAATACCCCTGGGGAGAGGGCGACCCATTGCCCGAGGTGGCGCAATACAGCGGCGGTGAGGAGAGGCGGACGCTTCCGGCGGATGCGCTACCGGGGAGCGCCTCCCCTTACGGGTGCCTCCAGATGGCCGGAAACGCCTACGAGTGGGTGAACGATTGGTTTGATGCCTTCTACTACCGCAGCGCCCCGGACGAGGACCCCGGCGGGCCGCTGTCTCCGACATTCGAGGTGGCCGTCGCCCGGATTTCGGTGTTCGCCGTGCCGGGCGGGGGGAGCCTGACGCTGGGCGAGGTGAAGCGGGGGGAGCGCTTCGAGATACTGGGGCGCGACAAGGACATTTATAAAATACGCTTTGGCGACGCCGAGGGCTGGCTTCCCCGTCGGGGGGGGTATGCCTGGACGGCCAAGGTGGCGCGCGGGTGCGGATGGGACTACATCGAGGACGGCCTGCGCTGCTCGGCGCGCGAGGGCTTTGAGCCCTGGTACAAGAACCTGAATCTGGGTTTTCGCTGAGCGGCGAACGAATAGTCTCCGGGGTCCCGGAGATTGGTGGTGGAAGCCGGTTGTGGACGCCGGGTGATGGAAGCCGCATCAGCGAAATAAAATGATATTAGAGTGGGCGGGATCTGGTACGGTCCTGCCCGTTTTTTTTCGGTCGAGTTTTTACTGGGCGAGGCTTCCCGCGAAGGGAAGGGCGAGGACTTGCCCGGGAAATCGGGGCGCCTAGAATTTTAACCGCCGCTTGCCCAGGAAGTATGAGATTACGGGCACCGCGAAGGTGGCGACCGAGAGCCACATCAGCGTCGCGGCGATGGGGTGGCCCGAGAAATCGAAAAAAATTCCGATGCTCCCGTGGCTGATGATCAAGCTCTGGCGAAAGGTGCGCTCGGTGAGCCCGCCCAGGACGAGGGCGAGGACCATCGGGGCCAGGGGATAGTCGAGCTTGCGGAAAAAATAGCCGATCGCCCCGAAGAAGAACATCAGGTAAACGTCGAACATGTCCTGTGTCGGGGAGAAGCCGCCCACGGCGCAGACCACCAGTATCACGGGCGCGAGGATCGTCATCGGCATCCGCAGCATCCAGATGAAGAAGGGGATGGCGAACAGGGCGACGAGGACGGCGAGGGCGTTGGCGATGTAGAGGCTTCCAGTCAGCCCCCAGACAAAGTCGGCGTTCTCGATGAAAAGACGCGGGCCCGGAACCAGGCCCCAGACATAGAGGGCGCCCAGCATGACCGCCGTCGTCGGAGACCCGGGAATCCCCAGCGTCAGCATCGGGAGCATCGCGCCCGTGCTGGCGGCGTTGTTGGCGCACTCGGGGGCGGCGACGCCCTCGATGGTCCCCTTGCCGAATTGGACAGACTCCTTCGAGAAACGCTTGGCGATGGAGTAGCTCATGAAACTCGCCGGGGTGGCGCCCGCCGCCGGGAGCATTCCGACGAAAAACCCCAAAAGCGAGCCGCGAAGGAGGGTGGTGGTGTAGCGCCTCAGATCGCGGATCGTCGCCGCGATCTCCCGGATGCCCATTTTCGCCTGGTATCGCTCGCGCGCCTGCATCCCCCCCTCGAGGGTGTAGAAGATCTCGCCCACCCCGTAGAGGCCGATGGCCAGGACGAGGAAATTGATGCCGTGATAAAAACCCGTGATGTCGGCGAAGATCAGCCGCGGCGAACCGCTGACGATATCCGTGCCGACGGTGGACATGAGCAGGCCCATCATGGTCGCGATGAGGGTCTTGATGGGGCTCTCGCCGCCGAGTCCGGCGAAGGTTCCGTAGGCGAGGAAGACGACGGCGAATTCCTCGGGCGGCCCGAACCGTAGGGCGAACTCCGCCAGTGGGGGAGCAAAAAAGGTGAAGAGGACAATCGAAATCGTGCCGCCGATGAAGCTGGCCACCGCCGCGGTTACCAGGGCGTCGGCCGCCTGGCCCTTTTGGGCGAGCGGGTAGCCGTCGAAGGTGGTGGCGACCGCCGTCGATGCGCCGGGGATGTTCAGCGTGATCGAGCTGATCGCGCCGCCGTACATCGCCCCGTAGTAGATGGCGGCGAGAAAAATAATGGCGCTCGTGGGCGGCACCGCGTAGGTGATCGGGAGCAAGATCGCCACCCCATTGACCGAGCCGAGCCCCGGCATCGCCCCGATGGCGACGCCGAGGACCACCCCGATCAAGGCCATCAACAGGTTCTCGGGCGAGAGCGCGATGCCGAGCCCGTAGAAAAGATTTCCCAGAATTTCCACGCGAAGCGTTCCTTAAAACGAAATGCTCATTGCGCTAATTTCTCCGCCGCCGTCACAGATGGTCCGGCCGGGCCGGAGGCCCTGGTCTTAACCAGAGACTTGTCCTAAAAAACTGCCGATTCGGGAGAATGCGGTTCAGTCCGGCATTAAAAAAAAGAACCCCATTCCAGGTAAAACAGGGGCTCTGCAAAACCCTTGGGCAGCGGGATAATCAGGAATTTCTCGAAGATGAAAAAGACCCCGATCGGCACGCCGACGGCCACCGACAAACTTGTCTTGAGGCCGTGCCGCCCGACATAGAAAAGGCAATAGAAAACGAACGCCGCGGACGCGAAATAAATGGAGATGGTGCTCGTAAGGAGAATCATGATCAGGCCGGGAATCCCGACCCGGAGAATATCGGTGAAACTCTCCCAGGAGATAAACGGTTCTTCTGCGGGTGCGTCAGCTCCCTCCCCCTCTGCGGAGCCGCCAAAGAAGCTTTGGACGAACACCCCCGCCGCGGCCAGGGAAATCCCCAGGGAGAGCCAGAAGGGGAGAAATCCCCCTCCCGGCCCTTCCTTGGGGAGAATTCCGATCGGCAGTTCGGTTGATTTCCATGCGACGCAGAGGCCGATGAGGAACAGGACCGCGGCGACCGCTCTGTCCATTAAGCGCATTGAAGGTTCACGTTACTTGATAAGTCCCATTCCCTTGAGAAGTTTTTTGTGCTTGACGTCTTCGTCCGCGAAGAAGGAGGCCAGCGGCCCGCCGGTCAGGCAGGCGCGGTTGAGGGCCTTCTTCTTGGTGTATGTCTTCCACGCGTCCGAGTTGCAGAGTTTCGTGAAAAGGTTGCTGTACCACTTTGTCGCGCCAGCCGGAATACCGCCGGGAGCGTTGATGCTGCGCATCATGAAATAGACAAGGCTCGGTTTTCCGAGCTCCGCGAAGGTGGGAACGTTCGGGAAGGCCGGAATGCGCTTGGGTGTAAGCGCCGCGATCGGCACCATCTTGTTCGGTGTGTGCGGCAGACCCTCAGCTGGGTTGTTCACCGTCGAGTCGAGGTGTCCACCGGCGAGGTTCTTGGCCACCGTTCCGCCGCCCCGGAAGGGGACGTATGTGATGAGGCCCTTGAGCCCGTAGGCCTGACTCAGCATGTTTGTGACGAGCTGGTCTTCCTGCATTTTGCCGGTGCCGCCCATCGTCCATTTTCCGCCCTTGGCCTTCACGGCCTTGACGAACTGATCGACGTTGGTGATTCCGGATTTTTTGTTCACCCAGAGGAGGAACGTATCCATCGCGAGGCGGTAGATGGGGGTGAAGTTCTTGTAGCTGACGGGGAGTTTCCGCAGGGCGGGGGTGGTGAAGAAGCTGTTCAGCGTCACGAGGATGACGTGGGGGTTGCCCTGCTTCGATTTCATGTAGAGCATCGCCTCGGCGCCCGAGCCGCCTTTTTTGTTGATCGGGACGAGGGGCTGAGGAGACCAGTTGTTCTGCGTCACGATCTTCTGCATGAGGCGGGCGATGCGGTCGGCGCCTCCACCCTTGCCGGCCATGATGACGAATTCAATTGGGCGGGTGGGTTTCCAGGCGGCCTCCGCGCTGGGCAGGCTCCAGGCGGCCGTTATAACGAGAGCCAGTGCCACGATCCAGAGATGGGTGAAGCGACGTGTCCAATTCCGCGAATTCATTTTAATTCCTCCGTGAATGAGAGGGGGCCACTTTGGTTGGTCTTTTAAACCAACGCGGTGGAGCCCAAACGGTGATTGACAACCCGTTCTTCATGGGACCGCTCCCAAGGGCGGTCTGACATCCGGGGACACCTCGGTCTCAAGAAAATTAAGTTCTAGAACGCAAGACCACTAATTATCGTGAATGGAGCTAATGTATCATGGTGAACTAGGATATGTCATTCGGCCTAAGGCTAAGAAAAGCCTAAATTTAGGTCAGAACTGCTAATTCGACAAGCACGGATCATCCTTTTCATTTTAACTTGAGAGTATCCGCACCTGATTCATATCTAGGTTCAACGCCACATCGTCGCCGATATCAAACACCTGGCGTCCGGCCTGATGGGAATCTTCGGCCAAGATCACATGAGCCCCAGCCTGAACTGAATAACGAATAAGACTGCCCAGGAATTCTCGGTGCCGAACGTTACCCGTCAAGACAGCGCCACCGGCGGGGCTCTCTTCGGTGGGGGCACCGAAACTCAGGGCCTGTGGCCGAAACATGGCGGTGAGGCCGCTGCCAGTTTCGATGCCTTCATCGTCAATGACGAAAGTGGTGCCGTCTCCAGAACGAAATACGGATTTCCCTTCCTTTTTTTCCACATGACCGTCGATGAAATTAGCCGTACCCAGGAAATCGGCGACGAAACGATTGGCCGGTTTGTCGTACAGATCGATGGGCGAACCCACCTGCTGTGTGACACCGTTGTTGAGTACAGCAATTCGGTCCGACATGGTATTGGCTTCTTCCTGATCGTGAGTCACAAATATGGTGGTGAGTTTAAGTTTACGTTGCAGTTCCAGGATATCGATCCGCATCTGCACGCGCAGATTGGCGTCCAGATTTGACAATGGTTCATCCAACAGCAACACGCGGGGTTCAACAACGATCGTGCGAGCTAGCGCCACGCGCTGCTGCTGCCCGCCAGAAAGTTGGGACGGATGACGGTCAGCGTAGTCCCTGAGGCCGACCATACCTAAAACCGTGTTCACCCGATCTGTGATTTCCTTAGGGGCTACTTTGCGCTCCTCCAGGCCGAAGGCTACATTTTTGTGCACTGTCATATGTGGCCACAAGGCATAGCTTTGGAACACCAAACCGACATTGCGCTTCCAGGGCGGCAATTTGATAACATCATCGTCGCCAATCAGGATTTTTCCGCCGGGAGCGGGCCCAAAGCCGGCAATGGCCCTCAACAGAGTCGATTTTCCTGACCCCGAGGGGCCCAGGAATGTAAAGAATTCCCCCGCCTCGATGTTTAAATTGATTCCCTTCAACACTTCGGTCGCACCAAATGAAAGACTGACATTTTCGATGGTGACACCGACGGCCTCAAGTCTGATTTCTGACATTTTTTAAACTCCTTCGGTAACGACAACACCGGCGGTGCGTTTTTTCTCAAAGTTTTTTATGACACGATGTGAAATATAAGTGGCGATGCCGACAATGACGACGGCAATGATGCCCAACGCCGCCCCCGGCCCCCGACCCGCTGCCGATTGCATGAATTCGTAAATGCCGAAAGCCAACGGTGCGTCAGATTCGGCCGACACCAGCATGATGGTGGCCGACAATTCAACCGACGCAGTTGCGAAACTGGTAATAAAGCCAGCCATAATTCCTCCTGACATTAGCGGCACGACAATGCGCATAACTGTGCGCGATTTAGTGGCGCCTAAGTTTTCGGAGGCTTCCTCCAGCATGACACTGACCTGTTGCAACCCGGCCATGCAGGCGCGCAACGCATAAGGCAGACGGCGGACGGCCAGCGAGATGACGATAATTACCCACCATGACGCCAATGGTTTGTCGACGATAGGCACGTTGAATTCGACAAAAGTCCGTAAATACCCAATGCCGAGCACAACACCGGGTATCGCCACCGCCCCCGAAGCAACGTAGTCTAGCCACTTACGCCCGACCACCCCTGTCCGCAATACCAAATAGGCTATGGCGGTGCCGAGGATCACGTCGATTAGCGCCGCCAATCCGGCGTAGAGCAACGTATTGTATATGTATTGATCCGCCGCCCTGAACATGTTCCCGTAGTGCGCAAAAGTGAAAGCATCGGGCATCACGCTAAATGACCAGATGGTTCCGAAGCTTAATAGCCCTAAACCAATGTGTGGTGACAAAACAAAAACCAGAATAAGAATGACAACCGCGTAGCAGCCAATCTTTTCCCACGGCCTGAGGTCGCGTTTCATCAGGCCGCCACCTCCTTTTTGAACGGTGGAATAGTCTTTGCCCTTAAGTGACAGCAACGACACCCACATCGAAAACAGCGAAAAAACGACCAGGATTACCGAAATCACATAGCCCATTGGATCGGATATGCCTATGGAAGAAATCCGGAGATACGCCTGCGGGGCCAACATATTGTTGATGTTCAGTAATAACGGTGTCCCTAAGTCATCAAAAACTTTCAAGAACACCAATGACGCTCCGGCGACGTATCCGGGCATGGCCAACGGAAAAACGATGCGCCGGAACAGCCTCGTTCCGCTAGCGCCTAGGTTCTGTGCCGATTCTTCCATGGACCGATCAATATTTAAAAGAGCTGCCGACAGATTGATCAAGATAAACGGAAAATAATGGATAGACTCAACCAAAATGACACCGTTGAGCCCTTCCATGAAGGGGATGGTAAAGCCAAACCATTCGTTGATAAGCAGGTTCGCCGAACCATTTTCGCCAAACAACAGAAGCATGGCTACGGCACCGACAAACGGCGGCATGATCAAGGGAATGATACCTAAAGTCTGGATCAGAACAGCGCCACCGAAATTAAACCGCGTCGTGAAATACGCCAGCGGAATCGAAACTACTGACGCGAGCAGTACCGACATACTGGCGACGTAAAGAGAATTCAGGAACGATTCTTGAAACAAAGAAGTACTAAAGAAATCAACAAAATTGATTAGAGTCAGGGCACCCGTATTGGGATCTTGGAAGGCAACGTAGATGACTTTGACGACTGGAACGATGAGAAAAATGAGCAGGAACAGTCCGATGCACAAGGCCAAGGAATAAATGCCCCAACGATTCCTTGAAAATGAATTCAAGCCGTTCTCCGCTTAATAAATCCATGAATTCAAAGAAAACTCGCGGGGCCCGGCATGATCATTGATTTGCCGGGCCCCGCGAGAGAGAGGAATGTCTACAGCATGGAGGCAGCTTTAATCGCCAGTGCCTTTGCTTTGGCGTAGTTGGCCTTTACCTCGGTATCCCATGCCTGTTCAAACTCGGCCTGCCGGCCGGTGACCTTGACGCTTTTCTTTTTGCGTTTTTTCTTGAAAATCTTGTTAAAGGATTTTTCGCTGGCCTTGGTCGCAGAGATTGGCACTTTGGAAATTAGTGCCCGCGCTTGCTGGATCATTTTTTTTGCCTTGGCGTTGGATTTGCCCATGACCTGTTTCTCGGCCGCCTGGATGGCCTTGGTGGCGGCACGCAGCTCGCTGAGCCGGTAAGTGACCATCACATCGAATAGTGAGTTGATCACGTTGTAGCGGCTCTTCGACAATTGCAAATCGAATTTCACTGCTGAGCCAATTGACTTATCCTTGAACGGATTCGGGAAACCTTTTGGCGCCTTGGCATAGGTCTTCGGATTGACTGGCAGGCGCATAATCTTCTTGTCCAGAAGAAGTCCCTGTCCGGTCGGCGACAACAAAAACTCGATGAAAGCACTCGCCGCCTTGGGGTTGGGGGCGTTCTTGACAATGGCGATGTTGGCTGGCACCAGCGTCGTCACTTTCGGATAGACAAAATCGACCGGGAAACCCGATGCCTTCGATGACAAACCGAAGAAGTCGATCACCACGCCGACGCCGAACTGTCCAGAGTTGACCCCGTCTGGAACGCCGAAACTGCGCGCGGTCACGCTCTTGAAGTTACCGGCGATGCTCTTCCACATCGCCCATCCTTTTTCCCAACCTTCACCTTGAAGAAGGGTTTCAACGGTCAGATGCGTGGTACCAGACCGCGACGGCGCACTCATGCCAACGTGACCGTAGTAGATGGATTTCTCCAAATCGGACCACTTTGTCGGAACCGGCAGATTCTTGGCTTTTAAATAACGGGTGTTCCACATGATGCCGTAGCCGGACGCCGCAAAGCCCTTGTAATAGCCTTCGGGATCGTTGATCGGGAAGGACCCGACTTTTTGGGGGATGCCTTTGACCTTGACCTTGTATTTCTGCAGCAATCCGTCGCCCTTCAGGACTTCAAAAGCGTCGGGCGCGGACGCCCAAAACATATCCGACGTGTTGTTAGCGGCTGTTGCCTGTAAATATTTTATGCCAGCTGTGGTTTTTTTCTTCAGCATTTCGGTCTTGATGCCGGTCGCCTTTTCAAACGCCTTGCCAATGGTAACGGTAGTGTCCGGCGGATAGGACGTGACGACGACCAGCTTTCCGGCAGCGTTAGCCTGAATTGGGATCGTCAGAGCGGCAGCGAAGAGAATCGCGCCAGCTACGGTAAGTACGCTGTTTAGTTTTGTGGCCATCATAAATTTACCCCTCCTATGGGCTTTGCACAAAAAAATGAGCCGAGTAATTGAAAAAGCAAATCCGATGTCCCTAGCTTAGCACCGTTTCTGAGTATTAAAGTGGCCATTCGGACTTCCAATGGAATAATTAAACAACTATTCCGACTACAAGGTCCTAATTTACGGCCAATCTCACAATTTCGCCACCACGCAATGAATCTATGCATTAGACGTGAGAGGTTTTTATGCAGGTAGGAAGCTATTTTAGGGTCTTTCTGCGTCTGGGAGAGAAATCGAAATAAGTCGATTTTTCACATTCGGTTGTTCGATATTCTAACCCACCATCGCCGCCCCCAACTTCTCAGACCAATGAACGGTTCTGAAGTAATAAACTCTATCTTATCCCACATTATGCGGCGGAACGGAGCAAAAAGAGGCGGG
>NYYB01000113.1 GCA_002685755.1 Nitrospinota bacterium | reverse complement strand
GGCGCCGGTGAAGAGCACCCGCCGCCGCCAGACGTCGGTGTTCACATCGATGGGGAGATTGGGGTCGGTGCTGGAGAGGAGGTTGAGAATCCGGGCGTGAATCTTGGCGTCGGTGATCTGCCCTGCGGTGGAACGGTCCTCGTAGGCCTTCTGCGCCACGATCGTCACGACGGCCGCGCATCCGGGCAGGTAAACGGCGGCCGCGAAAAGCGCGGTGAAGATTCCTTTTCGCATCATGGTTTTATTTTCTCGGGCGGCGCCCTCGGCGCCCGAAGCGCCCGTGGGGCTCAGTCGCGGAAATTAACGAATTGAAGAGGCTGGTCCACTTTCTTGAGGCCCTTGCACAGGGAGATGACTTCCTGAAGGTTGTCCCGTTTCTTGCCCGAGACGCGGAGCTCGTTGCCCTGGACGGCCACCTGGACCTTGAGTTTCGAGCCCTTGATCTCCTTGACGATATACCTCGCCGTTTCCTGGTCAATCCCTTCGCGGACGGTGACCTGCTGGCGCAGGGAGCCGCCCGAGGCCCCTTCGGGCTCCTTGTAGACGAGCACGCGCGGGTCCACCTTTCGCCGGGTGAAGTAGGTGGCGATGAGCTCGTGCACCTGCTTGAGCTTGAAGTCGTCGTCGGCGTTGATAGTGATGCTCGCCTCACTCCGCTCGACCGAGCACTTGCTTCCCTTGAAGTCGTAGCGCTGCTTGATCTCGCGGGTGATGCCGTTAATGGCGTTGTCCACTTCCTGCATGTCGGTCTTGGAGACAATATCGAAGGTCGGCATGGGGGTCCTTTGACGGTCGAAAGAGGGCGGTCGAAAGAGGGTGACCGGGGCTCTTCCCGGCCAGTTTCCCCCGGAGGGGTTTTCCCCGAAGGGGCTTGAGCCCACCATATGAAATCTCCTCCGCCGGGAGGAGGGTGGTTGGCGTTAGACAGCCCGGGGGAAACCCCGGCCCGGCGAAGGAGCCGGCCCGGCGCTTTAGCCGGCCTGGCTGAGGACGCGCCCGACCTCTTCGGTCAAAAAGAGCGAGTCGATGGGTTTGGTGATGATGCCGTCCGCGCCGGCCGCGATGGCGCGCGGTCTGATCTCTTCGACTCCGTACGCCGTCACCGCCAGGACAGGGATGTCCCTCGTTTCGGGGTCGGACTTGAGATTTTCGATGGCGCTGAAACCGTCGAGGACGGGCATCCGCAGGTCCATGAAAATCAGATCGGGTTTCAGCCGGAGGGCCGCATCGACCCCCTGTTTTCCGTCGCGGGCGGGGAATACCTTCGCCGCGCTTGCCATCAAAAGCTCGATGTATTCGTGGAAGTAGGGGTCGTCGTCCACCACCAGGATCGACCGTTTCGCCCAAGGCTCACCGAAGTTATGGCCCTTCCCTCCGCCCTCGCCGATATCGATCTCTCCGGCGTCGGGGAGGGGCGGCTCCTCGGTCCCGGGCGTCGCAACGGGGGCCGGACGGGCGAGGGCGCCGCGCTCGGCTCCGAAGCTCTGGGGAAGGGCGAAGATGAATGTGCTTCCCCGGCCTTCCTCGCTCTCGACCCAGATGCGCCCGCCGTGCAGATGAATGAGCTTCTGAGCGGTGTTGAGGCCGATGCCCAGGCCGCCGCCCTCATTTCCCGCACCGCTTTCGAGCTGGCGGAAGCGTTCGAACACCGCCTCCCGGTCGTCGGGGGCGATTCCGATCCCCTCGTCCTGGACGCTCACTCGGAATTCTCCCGGGTAGGATTCGGTGCGGACCGTGATGGTCCCCCCGCCGGGGACGCTCCCCCCGCCGGGGGAGTATTTGACGGCGTTGTCGAGAAGATTCGTCAGCACCCGGCGGATGTGCGCCGGATCGCAGGAGAGCAGATCGAACGCGGGGTCGAGCACGGCGCGAAACGAAATTCCCTCCGGCGTCCTGGATTGCAGCTCATCGATGGTGTGGTTGACGAGATCGCTGATCAGCGTGTCCTCGCGATTCAGCGAGACCTTGCCCGATTCGATCCGGTTGAAGTCGAGAAGATCCTCGATCAGCCGGGCAAGATGGCCGGCAGTGCCCTTGATTTTCCGGCCGATATCGAGGGCCGTTTCCTCGTCGGGGCGGTTCAGCAGCGTCTCGCCGAAGGCGGCCATCGAGCCGAGCGGAGAGCGAAGTTCGTGATTGATGTTGGCGAGGTATTCGTCCTTGGCCCGGTTGGCGGCCTCGGCCTCGTCCTTGGCCTGGACCAGGCGCTCCTCCGCATTTTTCTGGTCGGTGATGTCGCATATGACGGTGATGTGATGGGTGATCGCGCCGATGTCGTCGCGGAAGGGAATGATGTGCATTTCGTTCCAGAAGAGCGATCCGTCCTTCCGGGGACTGCGCAGCACGGCATGGCCAGCCCGGTTTTCCTCGACCGATTCCCGGATCTCGTCGATGTCCGGCTGGCCCTCCTCCTCCCCTTGTAGAAAGCGAAAGCTCCTGCCGAAGACCTCCGAGATGGCGTATCCCGTGATTCTCTCGAACGACTCGTTGGCGTAGATAATCGGGTTGTTGGGAAGGGAGGGATCGGTGATCAGGACGCCGTGATCGGTCGAGTCCAGCGCCCGGTCCCTCAGGATCAGATCAGATTCCGCCCGCCTCTGCCCGGTAAGGTCCCTGATCAACGCGGCGGCCGCCGTGATTTTTCCTTCCTCGTCCTTGAGCGGGATGATTTTTACGCTCGCGGGGACCATGAACCCGAATTTGCTCTTGTAAGTGTCCTCGAAGCGGATGCGGTTTCCGATGTCGAAAACATGTTGCGCTTTTTCGCGGAAAAGACGTGCTTCGGCGAGGACCGATTCGATAGGCCTTCCGGCGGCCTCGTTGGATGAGTAGCCGAGCAGGTCCTCCGCCCCCGCGTTCCAGTGGATCAGTTCGAATTTCCGGTTGAAGGCGAAGATCGCATCCTCGCAACCCTCGATCATGGCCTCGAAGAGACCCTCGGTGCGCTGGTCCTCCTGGCGCAGGGCGGAGAGTTCGATGGCGAGCGCCGCCTGGTCCGCCAGGCTGATCCCCATATCGATCTCTTTTTGAATGAACTCATGGCCCTGCTCGCGGAAAATATGGAGCGTGCCCCGCACGCGGCCGCCGGATTTGGCCGGGAGAATCATCCACGAGCCCGTCCGTCCGGGAACGATGGCCTCCCGGTCTATCTCGTCGATGCGGGGGTCGAGAGCGGCATCGGGGCTCAGAACCGGCTCCCCGAGAACGGCCGCCCTCCCGCCGAGGGTGGTGTCGATCCGGGCGCGATCGGTTTTCATCGAAAATCTTGCCGCCGTGGTCGCTGCGGCGCGGACCAGATGCTCGTCTTCGAGGATTCGGAATCCCGCCTCCCCTCCGAACACTCTAGCGGCGGACTCGGCCAGGGACTCCAGGACGGCGGACAGGCCACCGCCCTCGGCGAGCTGTGCGGCGGCGGCGGTCAGAGCGGTCCCACGGACAAGGGCCCGGGTGGAGTCCCGCTCCCGGCCGGCGTTTCGGATGGCCAGGGAGGCGAGGTCACCGAGAGACTCGGCGAGCATCAGGTCCTCGTGGGAATATTCCTTGGAGGAGAGATGAACCAGACCCAGCCATCCGTAAGGCTCCCGGTCAACAATCAGAGGAACGATGCAGACCGTCTGGTTTCCGGCGTCTCCGAGAACGGAGTTCGGATCGAAAACCAGGCCTTGGATGACATGGGGCCGGCCCTCCCTGAAAAGATCGGGCAGCATCTGCGAAACGAGGGTGGAGCGCTCGGCCAGATCGAGAAATTCGGGCGGAACCTGGTGGACCTGGATAATTTCCTGGCGAATGACTTCGCCGAAATCCACCCGGGCGATCAGCGCGCGATCGGCGCCGAGCAGGTCGCAGGACTCCTCGCAGACCCTCCGGAGGAGCATGGGGGGGTCGGTGGTCTCGAAAAACTTACGGGCGGTGTCCGCCAGCCGGGAAAGAGGAGCGGGGGGGGAAGTCTCCCGCTGCCGGGCGTCTTGCGGCACTTGGGGGCTCATCGCAAACTCCCTGCGCTTGCCGAAAATTTCAGAATTATTTTTATTGGCAGAAGACGTAGAATTGTCATTGTATTGCCGGCCACATCTATTTTTTACTTTATGATCGGACCCCGGTCAAGGAGGGCGTTTTCCACCGGCGGCGGGCGGTGAGAATTAAAGTGCCTGCCCCCCTCGTGCAAACCACACGATCTCACTTATAGTCTCCCCCCATGTTGAGACTCGAAGGGGTTCGAAAACAATTTGGCGGTCAGGTTGTCCTGGAGGGCGCCTCCCTCGCCGTCCATCCCGGCGAGCGGGTCGGCCTCATCGGCCCCAACGGGGCCGGGAAGACGACGATCTTCCGCATCATCGAGGGCGCTGAGGGCGTTGACGCCGGTTCGGTGAATCTGCGGGGGCGAATCCGGGTGGGGGTTATCCGCCAGGAGCTCGAGGCCACGGATAGTCCCGTTCTGGCCGAGGTGCTCGGGGGCGATCGCGAGCTCATCCGCCTGCGCGGGGAGCAGGCGGCGCTTCACGCCCGGCTGGACGCCGCGGCGGGGGGCGGCGAGCTCGATAGGCTCTCGGCCCGGCTGGGCGAGGTCGATCACAGCCTCGAGCAAATCGGCTCCTTCGAGGCCGACTCGCGCGCGTCGTCGATCCTCATGGGCCTGGGCTTTTCGGCCGGGGAGATTCACAGCCCGCTCAACGAGTTTTCCGGCGGCTGGCGGATGCGGGCCGCCCTGGCGCGGCTCCTTTTCTCCCGGCCCGACCTGTTGTTGCTCGACGAGCCGACCAACCACCTCGACATCGAATCGGTCGCCTGGCTCGAGAAATTCCTCGCCCGCTTTCCGGGCACACTGATCGTCATCTCCCACGACAGCCATTTTCTCAACCGCACGGCCGGCGTCATCGCCGAGCTCGAGGGCGGGCGGCTCACCCGCTACGTGGGGAATTTCGACAGCTACCTCTTACAGCGCGAGGTCCACATCGAGCAGCTCGAAAAAGCCGCCGCCCAGCAGGACCGCCGCGTCGCCGAGCTCGAGCGCTTCATCCGCCGCTTCCGCGCCAAGGCAACCAAGGCCCGGCAGGCCCAGAGCCGGGTCAAGCAGCTCGAGAAAATCAAACCCGTCGAGCGCGTAGCGCGCCCCGCGGCCGCACCGAAAATTCGCCTCCCCGATCCGCCCGCCTCGGCCTACGAAGCGCTCGTCGTCCGCGACCTCGCCAAAAGCTACGGGGCGAACGAGGTGTTTTCGGGGGTGGACCTCAAGCTCATGCGCGGAGAGAAGATCGGGCTCATCGGCCCCAACGGCGCGGGAAAGACGACTTTCCTGCGGATCGTGTCGGGCGAGATCGAGGCGAGCGCCGGGCGCGCGGCGCCGGGGGACCGGGTGCGCGTGGGACATTTTTCGCAAATCGTCCTCGACGCCCTCGAGCCCGCCCAATCCGTGATCGAATCGGCGGGCGAGGCCGCCCCGCCATCGACGACCAAAACCGCGCTTCGCTCCCTGCTGGGCGGATTTTTATTCTCGGGCGAATCGGTTTTCAAGAAAGTGTCCGTCCTCTCGGGGGGCGAGCGGGCGCGGCTGGCGCTGGCCCGGCTGTTCATGTCGGGGGCGAACCTGTTGCTCCTCGACGAGCCGACCAACCATCTCGACATGAGCGCCCGGGCGGCGCTCGAGGAGGCCCTCGAGGCCTACGCCGGGACGTTCATCCTCGTGGCGCACGACCGCGACCTCCTGGAGTCGGTGTGCGAGAGCTACTGGGTGGTGGAGGAGGGGACGATCCGGCCGCTCAGGGGCTCGCTCGACGGCTACCTGGAGGGCGTCGCCGCGCGCCGCCAGGGCGAAAAAGAGGAGGCGGCCGAAAAAACCGCTCCCCGCCGCAGGGACCGGGAAGCGCGCCGGCGGAGCGCCGAGTCCCGGAACCGGGTTCACCGCGAGACGCGCGATCTCAAGAAAAAATCAGCCACTCTCGAGGAGCGCATCCACCGGATGGAGTCAGAGGAGGATGATCTCAAGATGCAGCTGGTCGAGCCGGGGATTTACGACGGTGCGAACAAGGCAAAGCTGGACTCGCTCCTCGAGCGCCACAAGGAAGTCTCCGGCGCCCTCCGGGCCGACATGGAGGAATGGGAAAAAATCGCCATCGCCATCGAGGACATCGAGGCCGCGCTGCGCGAGGAGGAGTAGGGGGAGGTTTCTACCCGCCTGCCAACCGCCCGCTTTCCGTCCGTCATCTCCGGCGGCGTCGCTGGTCCTATTCCCACATAATATATTTCAGGTAGCCCTCTTCGGGAAGGTCGTTGACGGCGGGAAGCCCCATCGCCTGCTTGTGGGCTTGTATGGTTCTGAGGTGGGCGAAGCCCTCCCAGAGGACGTGGCGGAAAGTGAATTCCAGGGTGTAGTGAAATAGCTCGGGGTCGCCTTCGTCGCGCCAGTAGGCGCCGGGGTGGGCCTTCAGGGTGAGGTTTTCGGTGTAGGCCATCCGGCTGTCGCCGCTGGCGAAGCGCTCGTCCGCTTTAATCGTCCGGCTCTGGGTTCTCGCCCTCATGCTGCCAAGCGTCTCGCCGGCGAGAATCTCCCACACCAGATCGGCTCCGTCCTTGAGCGCCGCGAGCAGCACGGGCATCTCGTGAAACCGGCCCGGGTCGAGTATCCGGTCCGCCCCGCCGGTGTCGATGAGCGATTTGTCCCGCGGTAAATTTCCGCCAAAAAGCGCCTCGCCCCAGTTGCCCAGAAAATGGCGGTACTGGACCGAAGCGGCGTGGCTAACCTGGTTGCGGATGGACCACTGGCCCCAGCTTTTCTCGGGCTGGAGAGTATCGATCTGCTCGCCGCTCAGGCCCTCGACCTCGCGCTCGTACATTCCGGCGATACGGGTGTAATCCGGAAACAGGGATTGCCCCGGCGCACTCAGGTCTTCGCTCATTTCAGTCCCACCCTTTCGGCCGGCGTTGATGAGTGGCCCGGCGGCCGCCGGAATCGTATCACCCCGCCGAGAACGCCGCGATGGTCCCGGCCGCGAAGGCCAGGCCCGCCAGTTTTCGCGCGGTGAACAGCTCGTCCAGCCACCAGGTCGCCATCAGGACGCTGACGGCGAAACTGAGTTGCACGATGGGGGTCACCACGCTGGCCTCGCCGCTCTGGAGGGCGGTCAGGAAGGCGACGATCCCGCCCATGAAGGAGAGCGCCGTGACCGAGGCGTGCGCCCAGCCGGCCCTGGAGAAGCGCGGCCCGCCCTGAGTGACGCGGGCGTAGATGAGGGCGATTGTGATGAAAAAAACCGCCTGGCTGTGGAGCATCATCACCGGCGAGACGCCGTTTGCCACCCCGAGTTTGTAGACGATGTTGAGGACACCGACCGCGCACATCGCCGTCACCGCCCAGAAGATGGATTTTCCGCTCTCGCGCGCGGCGCCGCCAATGCGGAAGTCCGAGATGAAAAAGATCGCTGCCCCGGCGAGCAGAAATCCGATTCCTTTTCGGATCGTCATCGTCTCCCCGAGGAAGAGGATGGCGATCAACGCGGTGATGACGAAGCTGATGCGGTAGATGGGGGTGCTGACGCTCGTCTGGCCGAGCTTGAGGCTTTTCATGAACGCCCAGAGCCCGATGAAGACGAAGACGCCCGCCGCGATCCCGAGGAAGGCCGGTTTCGACCATAGGTAGGTCCCCTCCCACCAGGCCCAGATCCCCGTCAACGGCGTGACGATGGCCGACTGCGAGCAGAGCATCGTCCCCGGCGTGACGCCCTTGCGGGTGGCGCGGCCGTAGGTGAAATCCACCACGCCGTAGAACGACATGGCGAGGAGCGCGTACCAGATGTAGGAGGGGAACACGGGTGTCCTTCTGGGGGCGGGGTCAATGCGGGCCGGTCGCCGGTGCGATGCTAGTCAGCCGCTTCTTGAGCACGGCCGCTGCCCAGACGCAAGTACGATGCCGCCCGCAGGGCCTTCCCCGCGGGCGCGGTTACTTGGGCTGACCGATAAGATGAAACGCCTTGAGGGCGCCCGCGCCTTGGAGACTCGCGCCCTCGCCGGGGCCGAGATAGAGCCCCGCGCCGGGGCCGACGTCGTAGTCCTTGCCTTCGAGACTCACGACGCCCTCGCCCTCCATTACGTAAATGAGCTGGTGCGCGTCCGGGATGGGCGCCGCCTCGAAGGCGTTGCCTTCGTCGAGCCAGCGGAGGTGGGCCTTGATCTCCTCGGCCCCGCACAGCGCCCCGCTCACCACTTCGGCCGCATCGCCTCGGCCCCCGTCCAGGTTTTCCCGCTTGCATTCGTTGGTATCGATAAAAGTGATCATCGTGCCGCCTCCTTAGCTCTGAACCCAGATTTTGCCGTCCACCTTCTCCCAGCGCAGGTCGTCGTCCGTCCCCTCGAGGATCGTGGTCTTGAAGAGGTTCGGGACCTGGCACTCGAAATGGGTGGAATCCGCGGACGCCCGGAGGCGGTGCTTATCCTCGGCGGGGATGAAGACGAGGGTGCCCGGCGAGATGGAGGTGGTTCCCTCCTCGGTCTCGACCTCTCCGGCGCCCTCGAGGAAAAAGTAGAAATGCTCGCAGTTCTTGTGGAAATGGAGGGGGGACGAGATGCCCTTTTTGTAGCGGATGATCCCCGCCAGCATCGCGTCGGTGTCGGCGAGCTCTTTACTTGCGAAAAAAATGCGCTCCCGCCCCGGGGTGACCGAGACCAGCTTCGGGAGCTCGTCCTGATGGAACAGATAGGCCATGATCGCGTCCCTCCTTGTAAGAAGAAAAAAAGGCTTTGCCGTGTGGATTTCGTCACGAAGGCCGAAGGATACCCCACCGGAGGGTGAATTCCCATCCTGGGGGGATTTCCATCCGGGGGTGGACGGATACCCATCCGGGTGGTGTGAGCCGCCTCAGGCGCCGTTGGCCGCGAGAAAGTCCTTTATCCCGACGCTCTCGCCCGTTTTCATGCTCTCGACGGCGGCGAGGATGACCGCGAGCGTCTCCACCCCCGAGCGGGGGCCCGCGTCCGAGGGCCGGCCGCCGCCCACCCACTCGGTGAACTCCTTGATCTCCTCGACGATTACGTTGCCCGGCGAGAGCGAAACGATCTCGGGCTCCTCCCGGTCTTTCCAGTGAAATTCGAGGTCGGTGATCTCGTCGGCCTCGAGGAGCTTGATGAGGTAATCGCGCACATCGCCCTGGGGGAGGCGCAGCTTGAGCATCGCGCTGGCCTCGGTGGCGAGCAGGTTGAGATGCCACCGCCGGGGGCAGAAGTAGTAGCAGCCCAGATAGGTGATCGCCCCGGATTCGTGCTCGAGGATCGCCCCGGTGATGTCGGGCACCTCGGCGTCGATCAGCCGCCTCGCCCCGATCGCCTTGACCCGCTCGACGGGCCCGAGGAGGAGCATCGCGTTGAAGGCGTGGTGGATACCCAGCTGCATGAGGGGGCCGCCCGGGCAGTTGGCTTCGTGGTAGTTCCAGTCCTTGGGCGTCAGGCGAAGGCCCAGGTCGTGCGACCAGTTCAGCTCCAGGGATACGGGCCGGCCCATGCGGCCTTCGTCGAGGAGCCTCTTGATGTGGCGGACGCCCGCCATGCACCGGGTCTCGTATCCCATCTGCATGATGAGGCCCGCCTCCTCGACCCTACGGACGATTTCGATTCCCTCCCCGATGGTGGGGGTGATCGGTTTTTCCATGAAGAGGTGCTTTCCCGCCTCGATGGCGGCGAAGGCCTGCTTGCCGTGGACGACGGTGGACGAGAGAATCGCGACGGCATCGACGCCCGGGTGCGCCAACAGAGCTTCGTAGCTGTCCACCGATTCGCAGCCGTAGCGGCGGGCGAAATCCTCCCGGTTTTCGGGAGTTCTCGTGTAACAGG
>NYYB01000112.1 GCA_002685755.1 Nitrospinota bacterium | reverse complement strand
GACTGGCTCTCCGCAGCTTCCCCGGCATGCCGGTTCACTCCGATGACGATCCGCTCGCCCGAGTCGATTTCTTTCTGGGTTTTGTAGGCGCTATCGGATATCCACCGCTGGATCAGGCCGCACTCGATGCAGGAGACCATCCCGCCTTCGGACTCGACGGCGCCGATGAGCGACTCCATGGCGGCCTCCATCTCGTCGGTGAGGTTTTCGAGAAAATAGGAGCCGCCGAAGGGGTCCGCCGTGCCGGTGACGCCGGTCTCCTCGGCGATGATTTGCTGGGTGCGTAGGGCGAGAAGGGCGCTCTCCTCGGTCGGGAGGGCCAGGGCCTCGTCGTAGGCGCAGGTGAACATGGTCTGCACCCCGCCGAGAACGGAGGAGAGGGCCTGGTAGGCCACGCGCACGATGTTGTTCTCGGGGTCGGCGGCGGTCAGGGTGCTCCCCCCGCAGACGACGCCGAAGCGGAATTTCCAACTCCTCGGGTCCTTCGCCCCGAAGCGCTCGCGCATGATGCGCGCCCAGAGGCGGCGCATGGCGCGGTACTTGGCGATCTCCTCGAAGAAATCGGAGTGGGTGTAAAAATAGAAGCTGAACCGCGGGGCGAAGGTGTCGATATCCATCCCGCGCGCGGCGCACCGCTCGGCGTAGACGATAGCGTCGGCGAGGGTGAAGCCGCCCTCCTGGACGGCGGTGGACCCGGCGTCGCGAAAATGGGCGCCGGCGGCGCTGATGGTGTTGAAGCGGGGCGTGTGGGCGGCGCCGTATTCGATGGTGTCCACGATGAGGCGCAGGGAGGGCTCGGGCGGAAAAATCCAGGTCCCCCGGGAGACGTACTCCTTGAGGATATCGTTCTGGATGGTCCCGGTGATCTCCCCGTGGGGGACGTCTTGTTTTCGGGCGACGGCGATGTACATCGCATAGAGGATCGCCGCCGTCGAGTTGATGGTGAACGAGGTGCTGATTTCACCGAGGGGGATTCCCTCGAACAGGGTTTCCATGTCGGCGAGGGTGTCGATGGCGACGCCCACCTTGCCGACCTCGCCCGCGGCGCGCTCGTCGTCGCTGTCGATCCCGATCTGGGTGGGAAGGTCGAGGGCCACCGAAAGGCCGGCGCCGCCCTGTTCGAGCAAAAAGCGGTAGCGCCGGTTGGTCTCCTCGGCGGTGCCGAAACCCGAGTACTGGCGCATCGTCCAGAGGCGGCGGCGGTACATCTCGGGATGAATGCCCCGGGTGAATGGATACTCGCCGGGCTCTTCTTCCCCGGTGGCCGGGGAAACGTCGCCGGGCCCGTAGAGGGCCTTGATGGGCAGGTCCGAGTGGGTCACGAAGCGTTTTCGCTTGTCGCCTTCTGGCACGGTGTATCTCCTTTCCGTTTTAACGGCCCTTGAAATTCGGCTCGCGCTTTTCGAAAAAAGCTCTCACCGCCTCGTCGTGGTCCTCCGAGGTCCAGATCCGGCTGAATAATTTCGCTTCGAGGTCCGCCGCCTCGGTCATCGGTTTTTCCGCGGCTTCGATCAGCAGTTTTTTGATCGAGCGGACGGAAAGCGGCGCGGCGCGGACGATCTCGCGGGCGATGCGCCGGCCCTCTGCGAGCCCTTCGCCGTCGGGTGCGACGGCGTTGGCCACCCCGATCGCGAGCGCCTCGCGGGCGGGAAGGTCGCGGCAGGTGGTCAGAAGCTCCATCGCCCGGGCGTAGCCGGCGAGGCGGAGGAGTCGGGCGCCCCCGCCCCAGCCGGGCATGAGGCCCACGCGAGCCTGCTTGAAGCTCAGGTAGGCGCTCTCTTCCATCACGCGCAGGTCGCACGAGAGGGCGATCTCGGTGCCGCCACCGAGGGCGTAGCCGTTCAGCACCCCGATAACCGGAACCGGAAGATTCGCCAGGCGGGCGAGGATGTCCTGCATCCGGCGGCTCATCGCCTCGCCTGCCTCGGCCCCCTCGAAGCTCTGGAGCCATTTGAGGTCGCCCCCCGCGCAGAAAGCCTCGTCTCCCGCCCCCGTGATCAGCACCGCACACAGGGAGTCATCCCCGGCCAGGCCGCCGATCCGCTCCGAGAGAAGCCGCATTATTTCATCGTCGATGGCGTTTCGCACGCCGGGGCGGTTCAGGGTGAGGGTGACGATTCCGGCGTCTTCCTCGCAGATCAGGTGGGACATCTTCCCTCCGATGGTTGAGGGTAGCGCGGTTTTCGGGCCGCTACCAATACTTTTCGTAGTGGATGTTTCCCTTCGTCCGGCCGTAGTCTATGAAGAAGCCCTGGTTTTCCATGAGTTGGATGACGACCATTTTCCCCTCCGGCCAGATTTTCTCGCCCTCGCGCACCTTGGGGATGCCGAGCATGGCGGGGTTTCCGCAGAGGAAGATGTGGGTGTCGGAGGGGTCCATCTTGCGGCCGATCTTCTCCTAGCCCAGTTCCCCTTCCTTTACAGCGTCCTCGTGGCGGGGCTCCCAGTAGCCCAGGCCCAGGGTGGTGTATTGGCCCGGTCTGTATCCGGGACTAGGAAAGTCGGTCTTGATCCGGAAAAGGGCGAGCGTCTCGGGGGTCCGCTCGATGCCGATGATCGTGCCATTGTAGTGTTCACCCGACAACTCCTTGATGGCACCTTCATCGAGCATTCATTTCTCCAGCCGTTCGAATCGCCGACTCAGAGGAACTATCTAAAAAAACGGGGGAAAGGATACTATATATCCGGCCGGGTGGCCTCCGGCCGATGGGTGTGTCCACAACGATTGTGCCCCCGGCAGTCGATCTTCAGAGGCCGGTTTTAGGAGTGAGATTTTCCCGGAGGAAGGCGACCGTCAGCCGGAGTGAGTCCGACCGCTCGGCACTCAGGCCCCGCCTGAGGACGAAATTGTGCCCGGCCCTCCCGTAGAGTTTCATCCGGGCGCTCCGCTCGCCCCGCCGCATAAGGGCGGCCAGCATCCGGACGGATTGCGCGGCCCGGATCGTGCGGTCCTCGACGCCGTGGAATAAAAGCACGTTGGCCTCGACCTTGCCGGCCATGGTGAGAGGGCTGTTTTTCTCCAGATAGCTTTTCCAGCGGAGGGCCTCCTCGCCCGCCAGCGCGAGGTGCACCGCGTTCACGCGGTAGCGGATGAAGGAAACATAGTCGTAGGGCCCGTAATAGGCGACCACCGCCTTGATTCCGGGCTGGGCCGCCGCGGTGCGGAAGGCTTTGTCGGCCCCGAGCGAGAAGCCGATCAGCCCCACCTGGCCTCCGGCACAGACTGGGCGCCTTGAAAACGCCGCTGCCGCCGCGCGGATGTCGCTGTTCTGGAGCTCGAACTGTTTCCGACGGTGCTCGAAGGGGACGCTGAGGCCCTCAAGATCGACGTAATGGCCCGAGTAGTAATCGAGGATGAGCGAGGCGATCCCCCGGCCGGCCAGCTCGCGCGCGTAGCGGAGGTAGGCCCGCCACCAGCCGCCCTTGCCGTGAAGGAGAACCGCGCAGGGAAATCTCCCCTCCGCCTTCGGCCGGGTGAAATAACCGTCGAGGCGGACGCCCGGCTCTCCTCCGGGGAGGTCGATGGATGCCTCCTCGTAGGCGTAGGTGGGAGCCCCGAGCGGCCGGAGCCCGACCGTCCGCGCCCGGACGCAACTCGTCACCGCGATCATAAGGGTGATCAGGAGGAGTGTTTTCATGAGGCCGGCGCGTCTCCGGCGGCGGGGCTTATCTTCCCGCCCAGGGTCGAAACTCAAACGAATTTTCTCCGGCGGGGCTAGTCCGTTTCCGGCGGGCCCCGCGATTTTCATGGCGGTCATCTGGGAGCATAATGAGCGAAATCCGATGTGGCAACGCTATCTTAAAATAACCCATTTCCCGGGGAGGAATCATGTCCACCGTCATCGAGTACCTCCGTTCCCGGCGGGAGGAGAATCTCGCCGAGTTCCTCGAATATCTGAAAATTCCCTGCGTCTCCACGACCGGCCACCGCGTCCGCGAGGGAGCCGAGCACCTGGCCGCCCTGATGGAGCGGGCCGGCATCGACACCCGGATCATGGACACTGCCGGTCACCCCGCCGTCTTCGGCGAGGTGAAGGGCCCCGAGGGGGCGGCGACGCTTCTCGTTTACGGGCACTACGATGTCCAGCCGGCGGACGCCGCCGAGGGCTGGACATCGCCGCCCTTCGAGCCCGACATCCGCGATGGGCGCATCTACGCCCGTGGGGCCGCCGACAACAAGGGACAGCACTTCGCCCAGATCAAGGCGGCCCAGGCCTATCTTGAGACCGGAGCCGCGCTTCCGATCAACGTCAAATTCCTGATCGAGGGCGAAGAGGAGATGGGTTCGACGAATTTGGGGGCGTTCGTGGCGGAGCACCGCGATCTCCTCCGCGCGGACATCGCCTGCTCGTCGGACGGTTCCCTCCACCCCTCGGACCGTCCGACGATCACGCTCGGCTGCCGCGGACTTTTGTATGTCGAACTAATCTCGAGGGGCGCGGGCAAGGATCTCCACTCCGGGATCTACGGCGGTGCGGTGGCGAGCCCGTTCTGGCGGCTCATCGAGGCCGTCCGCGTCCTGCGGGACGAGGAGGGCCGTGTGCGCGTGCCCGGATTCTACGGAGCTGTCCGCCCGGTGGGCGAGGCCGACCGGAAGGCGCTCGCCGAGATTCCCGACCCGGCCTCGGAACTCGCCGCCGCCCTTGGCGAGGAGGGGATGCGGCGGATACCCGAGCCCGCAGCCTTCTACGAGAGAACCCTCGTCCAGCCGAACTTGAATATTTGCGGTTTTCAGGGCGGCTACTCCCAGGAGGGGGTGAAGACCGTCCTTCCCGGCGGGGCCAGGGCGAAACTCGATTTTCGCCTCGTGGTTGATCAGGACCCGGACCAGATTTTCGGGGATTTATGTGAATTCCTCGACTCCGAGGGCTTCGGAGACATCGAGGTGGAGCGGAAGGCCGCTTTTTTTCCGAGCAAGACGCCCGCTGACCACCCCCTCATCGAGAAAATCCTCTCGGCCGTCGCCGCGCGGGGCGAGCCGCCCATTGTCTTTCCCAACTCCGGGGGCAGCGTCCCGGATATTCACTTCACCCGCGATCTCGGCATTCCTTCGCTCTGGTTCCCCTTCGCGAACGCCGACTCGAACGCCCACGCCCCCGAGGAAAATCTGCGGATCGATCTCCTCCACCGCGGCAGCGAGCTCGCCACGGCGGTCATCGAAGGCTTGGCCTAGAGGGAGGCCTCCTCTCCCGGATTATTGGTGCTCGGCGCGGAATCAAGGAAAGCGCCCCTGTTGGAACATCATTCCGTGGATAGGAGAGAAGAATTCGTGAAAAACTTGGCGATCCGTCCGGAGAGCGAAGGAGATCGGGAGGCGATCACCCGCTTTTGGGATGACGACGGGGAGGGGTTCTTTTTCACGGCGAGCGATCACGAAGACCTCATCGTCCGAAAGAAAACATCACAGGATGGCGCTATTCCCTCGGGGAATTCCGTGGCGGCGATTGCTTTGCTGCGTCTGGGAAAATTATTGGAGGATGACTTTTTTTTCCGAGAAAGGGTTTAGGACAATTAGGGCCTACGGGCAGCTCCTTGAAAAAGTTCCAGCCGCTTTTCCTATGCTTCTCATTGCACTTGATTTTCATATTGATACGCCCCTTGAAATCGCCATAGCGGGGGATCTTCTTTCTCCGGACACCAAAACGGCGCTCCGAGCGGTAAATAGGGTATTTCTCCCCAACAAAGTGCTTGCCTTTCAGTCCGGCATGGATGGAACCGATTCGAATAATCTGGTGCCTTTTTTGGATGGAAAAGTTAGGCTGGAGAGCGCGGCTACCGTTTATATTTGTGAGAATTTTGTTTGTCGGGAACCTCTCACCGACGCGGATGCGGTGGAGGAGCGTCTCAGAAATCTTTGATGGCAGGGTGACCTACCCGATCCGTACCAGGAAAGCGTCATACCCTTTTCGTTTCAAGAGATTCTTAAGATTAATCGCTCTTTGACGGCTCCTAAAGCCTTCGAGCTGTACGCGATAACGATTTCGGTCTCCATGCCATCCACGGACAACCCGTGATTTTTTGGAGCGATTTTGCATTATGCTTGTGAAATTAAATGCCTCTTTTCTGCTTCGGAATCCTCCTATCATAATGAGCCACCTGCCGTGTTTCCCGGGAGGAATCCGGAGGGGAATTAATTGGACATATGCAATTCCTTTGGAGATCATATTGATTTTTCCGGCTGCTCCCTTGGATAGATCGATCACTCGGTCATTGACGAAAGGGCCCCTATCGTTAATTCGTACATCAACGAATTCACCGCTATCGAGCCGTTTAACGCGAACCCGGGAATTGAAAGGAAGTGTGCGGTGAGCCGCGGTGAAGGCGTACATATCGTAAATTTCGCCGTTTGATGTTTTTCGGCCGTGATAGGGAGGACCGTACCAAGAGGCATACCCTCTAAGACCTTCCTGGGAAGCGGATAGGGGTGCGGCCGATGGATAATCAGGTGTAGAGGAACAACCCGACAAAAAAAGAAGGAAAACCGCAGCGCATATATATGCCCTAACAAAATATCCGGTGGGCGGGGATATGTAAGGCCTTGTTGAAAAATGCATTCCGGATGCCTGTTCTTTCGGGCGGTAATGGGGGCCGGAAAAAATGAAGCAGGCTATTCGAGATGAGGCACGGCAAGTCGAATGAATCGGGCGAGAAGTTTTTCGTCAAAGTGTCCGGGGCTGTCCTGCATAATTGTGAAGGCTGTCATTTTCGACATGGCTTCCTTGTAAGAGCGCTTTGTGTAAGCGCATCGTAAACATCCACGATACAATATATTCTTCCGAACCGACCGATGTCGATTTCTTTTAGCCCTTTCGGGTAGCCTGACCCATCAATCTTTTCGTGGTGCTGAAGAACGATTTGGGTGACTTCTTCGGTTAATCCGCCGGAAATTTCTGTTAACAGGTCATAGCCTGTAGCCGGGTGTTTTTTGATTTCCTCCCATTCGTCGTCGTCCAACTTTCCTTTTTTGTTGAGTATCTCGGGAGAGATACCTTTTTTTCCGATATCGTGCAACAGGAATCCCACGCCAAGCTCTTTCAGGAGCGCCTCGTTTTCATCCCCGATAATCTCCCTGGTGAGCACGGACGAATATATGTAAACGTGTACGGAGTGGGTGTAGGTATAATAGTCGTGAACGGTAAGCTGGAAGAAACTTTCTATGGCGCCTGGTTTATCCATCAACTTGTTGATAGCTTCAACGGTCGTATTGGCCACCTCGTAGCCTTCCTCGTTGAACTCACTGAATATCTGTTGAGTTTAACGTGCGGCGGAGCCGTAGGCAACGGCCGCTTTTCCCTCGGTGGGAAGGGGAGAATCGAGAATCGCTGAAAGATTACTCTCAACAAAGGTTTGCCAGTTAACGTCGGCTTCCTTGTCGTAATATAACCGGTCGGTCACCTTGGAAATTTCCACATAGGCATCCGACGACAGTCTTTGGTCCTTCCTGAAAAGGAGGGAGAGTTCTTTTCCTTTGTTTATATACAGATCGACCGGCGCCTGAATTCCCCAAGGGATATTTCCAAGGGCGACGGGGCGGAGCCGCACGCGAGTTTTACCTTTCCCGTCACTTCCCTGGCCGATTTTCAGCCGGTCCTTCTTTTGGCTTTGGTCGCTCGCAGGCTTGCCATTTTCTGGCATTCGAAATGGTTCCTTAGTTTAGATATAATTCTCTGGTTTAACTGTTAATATTTGCGATTCTCTTTTTTTTTATATATCCATAATTCCACTAACAGTTGGGAAAATTAACATCTTATACCCGGAATTATGCGGCAACGCTCTCCTTTTCGCAAAATACGGCCTTATTTTCCCTGTCGGCGGTACTTCCCG
>NYYB01000111.1 GCA_002685755.1 Nitrospinota bacterium | reverse complement strand
TTGGCGGGAACCAGGGCATCCTCGCGGACGGGGAAGTGTGCATTTCCTCGTCGAACCGGAATTTCAAGGGCCGCATGGGCAATCCCGGCGCCGAGGTCTATCTCGCCAGCCCGGCCACGGTGGCCGCATCGGCGGTCAAGGGCGCTATCGCCGATCCGAGGCCCCTGCTCCGGGGGCGTTGAGTCAGGGGCATTGAATCAGGAGACGGAAATGGCGGCGGCAACAAAATTCTCGGGTCCCGCCCTGAAGCTGGGCGACGACATCAACACCGATGTTATCTATCCGGGAAAATACATTTTGATATACGAGCCCGGGGAAATGAAAAAACACCTTTTCGAAGGGCTGGGGGAGGCGGTGGCCGGCCGCGTTCGGACCGGAAATATCATCGCCGCCGGAGAGAATTTCGGTTGCGGCTCCTCGAGAGAGCAGGCCGCCGGCGCTATCCGGGCCGCCGGCGTTCCCGCCGTCATCGCGAAATCGTTCGCCCGCATTTTTTTCCGCAACAGCGTAAACCACGGCCTTCTTCTCATTACCTGCCCCGAGGCGGCGGATGCCATCCGCGACGGGGCCGAGGTCGCCGTCAACGTCCGGGGCGGTGAAATAACCGTCGGCGGCGATACTTTCTCATTCCCGCCCCTGCCGGATTTCCTGATGGAGATTATCGACGCGGGCGGGCTCGTCGCCCACGGAAAAAAAATCATCGCGGCCCGAAAAGCCGCCCGGGGAGGAAACTGAACATGAAATCTCGCGCCGCCCGTCTCAGAGAAATGCTGGCCGCTCCCGGCCTGACCCCCTCTCCGGGCGTATGGGACGGAATTTCGGCCCAGACCGCCGCCGAGGCGAGCTTCGAAATTCTACATGACGGGGTCCGGCGTCTCGCTGGGCACCCACGGGCTCCCCGATGTCGGCCTTTTGACCCTGACCGAAATGGCCGAGGCCTGCCGGCGAATCACTTCGGCCGTTTCCTGCCCCCTCATCGCCGACGCCGATACCGGCTACGGAAACGCGACCAACGTCCAGCGGACGGTTCGCGAGTTCGAGCGCGCGGGGGCCTCGGGGGTCCACCTCGAGGATCAAATCAGCCCGAAAAAATGCAGCCACCTGTCGGGGCGCGAGGTGATCGGCGCCGAGGAGATGTGCCTGAAGATAGCCGCCGCCCGAGAGGCGAGACGCGATCCCGATTTCGCCATCGTCGCGCGCACGGACGCAGCCGAAAGCTCAGGAATCGACGAGGCCATTCACAGGTGCCGCGCCTACCGGGAGGCCGGGGTGGACATCCTTCTTGTCACCGGACCCGGCGGCGAGGCCGTATTGGCCCGAATTCCCACTGAGGTGGATGCGCCTTGCCTTCTGGTCGTCGCGTGGGGAGCGGAGGAGATGCCCCAGTCCAAACTCGATGCGATGGGTTTCAAGATCGCCGTCTATCCCGGCGAAATGCAAAGAGTCTCGGCGTTCGCGATGCGCGAGGCCGTGAAAATTTTGAGGGAGACGGGCTCGCTCGGCTCTCTCGAGGAGCGAATACTCACCTACCCCCAGAGGTTCGATCTGGCCGGCTACTGCGCCCTCCGGGAGATTGAGTCCAAATACCTGCCCGCGGAATAAGCGAGCGCTTTCCGCCCCCACCGGGCACGGCGGCTCTCAGGGCGCGGCCACCGGACGCGGTCATCCGGAGGACCGGCTCGCGGCCGAACCTTTCCTTGAAGTAAATCTATTTCGGCATTTTCGAAAGGGTTATTGCGAACGATGCCTCGGATCGGAGGAGATTATTGCGAGCGAAGCCTCGGATCGAGGGTGTCGCGCACCGCGTCCCCGAGCAGGTTGAAAGCGAATACGCCGATCGTTATCGCCAGACCCGGGAAGATGGGGATCCAGGGGGCGCTCTCGGCGTACTCCTCGGCCCCGCCCTGGAGCATCAACCCCCAGGCGGGCGTGGGTTCCTGAACCCCAAGGCCCAGATAGGAAAGCGAGGCCTCGAGCAGGATGGCCTGGCCCATGAACGAGGTCAGCATGATGAGATAGGGAGCCATCACGTTGGGCACCATGTGACGGAGGATGATCCGCTTGTGGTTGAAACCCAGCGTTCGGGCGGCGTCCACATAGGGAATCTCGCGCACCGCCAGCGCGCTGGCCCGGACGACGCGGGCGCACCGGGGGATGAAGGGAATCATGATGGCGAAGATCACCTTGTCGGTTCCGGTGCCCATGATAGAGACCACGGCGAGCGCCATGATGATCAGCGGGAAGGACATGAAGATATCCATGATCCGCTGGAAAATCAGGTCGAAACGCCCTCCAAAGTAAGCGCTCGTCACGCCGAGCATCAGGCCCAGGGTCGATCCGATAAAAGACGCCACGAATCCGACCAAAAGGGCGGTCCTCGCCCCATAAATAATTCTCGTTAAAATGTCGCGTCCGAACTGATCCGTACCCATCCAATGCTCCGCGTTCGGCGGGACATGCATCGAGTCATACGAGTTTTTCACCGGGTCGTACACCGTAATGAAATCGGCAAGCAGGGCAATGACCAATAAGAACAGGACGACGAACGCCCCCGCCGCGCCGAGGGGTTTGCGGCGCACCAAATCCCAGACCTTTTGCCCGAATGTATCGCGGGAGTCCTCTAAGACAATTCCCTCTGCGGCGACTTCCGAAACGGCCATCGGATATTTTCCTTAACTGTAGCGAATCCGCGGATCGAGCCAAGCATACAGAATATCAATCACGAAATTTGTCAAAATGAAAACAACCGCCACCAACATGACGAGCGACTGCGTCATTGTATAGTCGGAAGCGAGCACCGATTCGACGAAGAGCTTGCCCAGCCCGTTCAGGTTGAAGACCTGTTCGGTGACAACGAGCCCGCCCATGAGAAAAGCGAATTCGAGCCCGATGACGGTGGTCACCGGTAGAAGCGAGTTCTTGAGCGCATGGCGGTTGATGATGAGCTTCTCCAGGAGCCCCTTGGCCCGCGCCGTCCGCACGTAGTCCTCTCGAAGCACCTCCAGAAGCGCCGAGCGCGTCATCCGCGTGGCCACGGCGGAATACCTGAAACCAGTCGCCACCGCCGGCCATACGAGCTGGCTCATGTTCGCCCACGGGTCCACCCAAAACGGCGTGTACTCGATGGGCGGCATCCAGGGCTCGCCGGTGATTTTATTGGTGATGATCAAGAGGCCCAGGATGATCATGATTCCGAGCCAGAACGAGGGCATGGCGATGCCCGATATACTGAAGGTGCGAACGATGTAGTCGATCCAGGTGTCCTGCTTGATCGCCGAGATCGTGCCGAGCGGTATGGCGAAAACAGTGGCTGTCAGCGTCGCCATGATGGCCACCTGGAGTGAAAGCTGGAACCTGAGGCCGATCTCCCCGGAAATGGATTTTCCGGTCCACATCGACTCGCCCAGATTAAACGTCGCAAACCCCCAGACAAAATCCACGAATTGGGTATCGATGCCCAGAATCAGGGGCTTATCGATCCCAAGCTCTTGTTGACAGATTCTGATCGCTTCGGGATCCGCGTACATGCCCGTTCCAGCCATTTTAAGCACGCACACGTCGCCGGGGATCGCCCTGAGCAAAAAGAAGACGATCACAGCCGCTCCGACCAGGGTCGGGATCATCAGCAGGATTCTTTTAAAGATGTACTTAGACACCCTAAAACTCCGAAAGCTTCCCGCCCGCCGCGTTGATCGCGGCGGGCGGGAAAAGACTCAAAACCAACCGTTGCTATCTATCCAGCCAAATCTGATCGAGAGACTGATTCAGATAGTGGCTCGGCGCGATCTTCCAGCCCTTCACGAAGCTGCGGTGCGGGTTGATCTTGAACCACCAGAGCGTGATGAACTGGTGAGCCGAGGTTTCCAGCGCTTCCTTTTCGTACTCACGCATGAACGCGCGCTGCTTGGCGACATCCGATGCCCGGTTCATCTGGTCGAACAACTTGTCGAGCTTGCGGTTCTGGTACTGCCCATACTGGTTCCCCGAGACGTCGTCCGAGAGGAACTTCGAGACATCGGCAAGGGGGTTGATGACCGACTGGCAGTTGAAGTCCATGCTCACGTCCCAGTCGTGCTTCTTCCGCAGCGAAGCGTAGAAGGCGGGAGACGGCTTGACCTCCTGCTTGAACTTGAGGCCGACGCTCCGCCACTGATCGATGAGCCAGGTGCCCACGACCCGGTAGGGCTGGTCCACGCCGCGGTTGCTGAAGATGTAGGTTTTGTTCAGGTTCACGCCCGCTTCCTTGAGAAGACGCTTGGCTTCCTTGCGGGATTTCTTGATGTCCGGCCAGTAGCCGGCGATTTTTTTAAGCTCTTCATTGGTCGCGGCCAGCGGGTGCTTCGGGAATACCATGCCGCCGACCCCCCTCACGATGGCGATCCGGGAGAGATACTTCGAGCCGCCCCAGCGGTCAACGGCCAGGGTCAATGCCCGGCGGACACGCTTATCGGTGAAAGGCGCGCGCTTATTGTTCGGGGTGAACAGCAGGTTGCAGTTCCAGTCGCTCTCCTGGACCCGGAGCTTGTCGCCCAGGGCTTTCTTGAGGTCGTCGCGCGCCTTGGGCGGGAAGCCTCGAAATTCGATGTAAGCCCGGTTTCCGCGGATGGCCTGCATCCTGAGAGCCATCTTCGGGGCCGAGATCGCCCGGTAACCGTCCAGGTAGGGCTTTCCCTTGAGGTGGTATTTCTCGTAGCGCTTGCCCTCGACAAAAGCTCCCGGCTTATGCTGGACGAAGCGGAAGGCGCCCGAGCCGTTGATATTTTTCTTGTGCCAATTGGTTCCGTGCTTATCCAGGTCCGCCTTGGAGTAGATCCAGTTGAACGGGTTGGCGAGGGCCGGGATGAAGGCGCCCGACGCGTACTTCAGCTTGAAGACGATGGTTTTCGAGTCCGGCGCCGTGACGGATTTCACGCTTGTGAAAAACGCTTTCCGGGCGCTCGGGACCCCTTTCGGAGGGAAGATGATCTTGTCGTAGGTTGCCTTGACATCCGCCGAGGTGAGCTTCACCCCGTTGTGGAACCAGATGTCGTCGCGTATCTTGAAAGTGTACTTCGTGCCCCCATCGGTGGGCTTGGGAACCTTGCCCGCGCACGCGTCGCAAATAAAATCCGTCGGCGATTGCGGATTGTCCGGATTCACCCGGATCAGCAGGCTGTAGAACGGCCGGAGCGGGTGAATGATGCCAAAGGTCGTTTCCCTATGGCCGTCGTAGGAGGGAATCTTGCTGCCCACGACTAACTTCAGAATTCCACCGCGCTTGACCGCCTCGGCGGGCCGGGGACCAAATGTCCAGACGGCCAGGGCGAGTGCCAGCGTGAGCGCGAGGATGGACTTCATCTTCCAGCTTGCCATTTTCATTCCTCCTAACTAACGAAAGAGAGGGCCACCCCTCCCGGTTAAAAACCTGCTTTCAACAACCTCCTTAAAATTTTCTCCCCTACACCTCGGGGCAGGCCACCCAGTGACCGGGCTTAAGCTCCCGGAGCACAGGAACCTCGCCCCTGCAACCATCCGCCGCGATGGAGCACCGCGGGTTGAACACGCAACCGCTCGGGGGGTTGATGGGGCTTGGGATTTCCCCCGAGACAATAATTCTCTGGCGTTCTTCCTCGATTTCCGGGTCCGGGACCGGGACGGCGGAAAGGAGGGCCTTCGTATATGGATGCATCGGATTATCGTATAACTCGTCGCATTCCGCCAATTCGACAATTTTGCCCAGATACATCACCGCCACGCGGTGGCACAGATGGCGGACAACGCTCAGATCGTGGGCGATAAACAGGTAGGTGAGATTGAATTTATCGCGCAAATCCTCGAGCAGGTTGATCACCTGGGCCTGAATCGACACATCGAGAGCCGAAACCGGCTCGTCGCATATGATGAACTCGGGTTCGAGGGCCAAAGCCCGGGCGATCCCCACCCGTTGACGCTGGCCGCCGCTCATTTCGTGGGGGTAGCGATCGTCCATTTCCGGCCTGAGGCCGCAGGTGGTGAGCAGCTCCCGCACCCGCTTGCGGCGTTTCTCCTTGTCGGGCTCGAGGCCATGGACATACATCGGCTCACCGATGATATCGCCCACTTTCATCCGGGGGTTGAGCGAACTATAGGGGTCCTGGAAAATCACCTGAATTTTTCGTCGTACATCGCGAAGCTGGCGTGCATCGAGCGAGGTCAACTCGACGCCATCGAACTTGATCTCCCCCGCGGTGGGGTTCTCCAGTTGGAGGATGCACCGGCCAGTCGTTGTCTTCCCGCATCCGGATTCACCGACAAGCCCTAGAGTCTCCCCTTTTTTTATCATGAAGCTGATTCCGTCCACGGCCTTCACGAAACCGGCATGGGTCTGGATCAGAATTCCCTCGGTGATGGGGAAATACATCTTGAGGTTATTCACCTCGACGAGCGTATCCCCCCGGCCGCCGTTCGATGCTCCGGCGAAGGTCTGGGCCGCTCTCGTGGCGCTCATGAGACGGCCTCCGCCGTTTTCCGGAGGTTGCTTTTCTCCCAGCAGGCCGAAAGATGCCCGCCGCCGACCTCTTCGAGCCGAGGAACCTCGGAGGCGCATCGATCCACCGCGAAGCGGCAACGCGCCCGGAAGGCGCACCCTTCGGGGAGCTTTGTCAGATCGGGCGGCTGGCCCTCGATCGGATCGAGTTTGTCCCGCCGGGGAAGATCGAGGCGCGGCACCGAATTCAGGAGCCCCAGGGTGTAGGGATGCTTCGGGTTTTTATAAATCTCACGGGCGGATGCGCGTTCGATTATCTTGCCCGCGTACATGACATTTACGCGATCGGCATAGCGCGCTACCACGCCAAGATTATGGGTGATGATGATGAGCGCCACGCCAAGGCGATTGCTCAGATCTTTCATGACCTCGAGAATCTGGGCCTGTATGGTGACGTCGAGCGCCGTGGTCGGTTCGTCGGCGATGATGATTCTCGGCTCGCAGCAAAGCGCCATCGCGATCATCACCCTCTGGCGCATACC